>JAJEAQ010000657.1 GCA_022822685.1 Trichodesmium sp. jk18x7bins.61 | reverse complement strand
AGAATTTTAAGAGCAAAGCTTAAATAGTTTAAACCTCAGTCTGACTAAATTATGTAAGTAATTAAATTCTCATTCCTAACTACTCCCAATTTTATTATACTTAATCATCCGGACATGATATTAGTCCTGCCTTACAAAGGTGAGGCTGAGGGATAAATTAGATGTAACTTCACAGAGAATTGGTATTAATTTCTTCTGGATCAAAAAGATGTTTAATTCTCTCAATTGTGCGCTGATTTTCTTGAGGAGTTCCGACAGTGATTCTTAACCCACTACCTGTATGACGAACTAAAGTGCCCTGATTTTTAAGTTGCTGCATCAAATGATTTAAACCTGCTTCCTGAGACAGATTTTCTCCTAATAAACTTAACCCTTGATTAGTAAGTCTGACATACAAAAAATTAGCAGCACTTGGCCAAACTTGTCAAGTTGGAATTTGAGCAAAAGCATCAAATAGTTTAGTCCTTTCTCCTAAAATTTCTGGTAGAAAAGATAGTACATCTTGTCTATGGGTAAGCACTAATTTGGCAGCAGCTTGAGAAAAACCTGGTAAGTTGTAGGGAAGGCGAATTTTTTCTAGATTAATGATCACTTCTGGATGAGCGATCGCGTATCCTACCCGCAGGGATGCCAAGGGAAAAGCTTTAGAAAATGTCCTCAAAATTACCCAATTAGGATGTTGATTTAATTCTTCAACCACAGTCATCTGACTAAATTCAAAATAAGCCTCGTCAATTACCACCAGAATGTCTTCAGGCCAACTACCCAGCCATGCCAATTCTTTAGTAGTTAAAGCATTAGCTGTAGGAGAATTTGGATGAACCACAAATACTGCCCTGACAGTATTGTTGGTTTGATTCATAACATCTTGGGCAGCAACAATATCTATGACAAAATCAATTTCATTTCTACCAACACTGACTATAGGAATACCCAGAGTTTGAGCTAGAATGGAGTACATAGAAAAAGTAGGAGTAGCAATTAAAATAGAACCCTCTCCTCCTAGACAAGTAGCAATTAATAGAGTTCTAATTAACTCATCTGAGCCATTCCCCACAGAAATATTAGTAGCAGAAATATCAGTCGAGGGAGTTGATTGAGTAATATATTCGGCTATTGCTTCCTTCAATTTTAAATGACTGCCATCTGGATAACGATTTGTTTCAATTAATTCTTGATAACTCTCAGCCTACTTTTGTTTTAAATTATGTGGCAAATCATAAGGACATTCATTAGTATCTAATCGAGCCAGAGGTATTTCTGAATTGCCACCAGGATGAGGAGTATAAGCTTTAAAATTACTGAGGTGGGAACGAATAAAAGGCAACATAGATTTTTTGAATATTTTGGCGTCTTAATTATGAGAATATCATCTCTTTAAGTCCCGTGCTATTAGCAGCAAATAATCTGTAGATTTATAGTACTTTGTGTGTAATGATTAGACTCATTAAACAGTTCCTACACCCTCTATTTATCTTCTTTTTACCTCTCTTTATTCCTGGATTATGACTACCTTCGCCATTATTTATACCAAGTGAAAAAATATATTTAAAATCAAATTACATGGAAAAGTATTAAGGGATTTACCCTCCTCCTAACTCGTGAAAAATTTGGCCTACTAGGCTACATGGCACATATTAGAAAACGTGGATTATTTTAGAAACCCGAACCTCTCTTACCATTTGGAAGAATCGTCCACCAATTAGTTTTAGCCATCTCTAATTGCCTTTCACTGATCATGGCATTAGTCAGATTAGCACCACACAAATTTGCTCCCCTTAAATCAGCGCCATTCAAATAAGCATTTGTTAAGTCTGCATCCCGTAAATCACATTCTGCTAAACTAGCTGTACTTAAATAGGCTTTAGTCAGATTAGCATTCTTAAGAATACTATTAGTTAAATTACCATGACCGAGATTAGCATCAGATAAATCTGCACCTTGCAAATTAGCTTGATGTAAATTAACCCCATAAAAATTAGCTCCAGATAACTTAGCATTACGTAAATTTAAGCGGCTTAAATCGCAATCAGCAAAATCTATTCTACCTTTGATATATGCACTGCGTAAATTGGAAGCTGTCCATTTTTCGGGAGCTTTAGTACCTAATTGTATTGTTTTATTTGGAGATACTGTCGTTAAGTATCCTTTGTTAACTTCTTCTCTCATCTTGACAGAATTAGGTCTAATTGGATCTGGAGATTTTTTTTCTAAACGAGTGTTGCGTTCTCGAATTTTTTGAGCCATTTGAGTCTTAGGGGACATCCATGAAAAATCTGCTTGATTTTCATTAAAAACTGTGGGTTCATCTCGAAATACAGTCTTAACAGTATAATTTGAATTAGATTCAAGCTGCTTTTGTTCCGATTCTTTTTTCAATACTGTTAAAAGTTCTTCTGCTGACTGGAAGCGATGTCGTACAGAAACTTCTACCATTTTCTGCAATACTTCCTCAAACCAATTGCTGATATCAACTAGAGGCCGCCAGAGCATTTCACCATTAATCTGATCGTAACCGAGACTATTTGGAGATTTTCCGGTTAGTAGAAAAATGCAAGTTACCCCCAAAGCATAAATATCACTTGCATATACAGGCCGTAAAGCCATTTGTTCTGGTGGTGCAAAACCTGAAGTACCAATGGAAATATTTGTAAAAGCAGTTTCTCCTGTACCAGCATCTGCCATATGGGTTTGGTTCACATGATCTTTAACGGCGCCAAAGTCGATCAGAACTAAATGACCATCTTGGCTCCGCCGAATAATATTAGCAGGTTTAATGTCCCGGTGAATTACTCCCTGATCATGGATATAATCTATGACTGGCAATATCTCGATTAGAAATTGTTTGGCTTGCTCCTCATCGAATTGACCCTGTTTTTTGATTTCTTGTTTTAATGTTGAACCACTTACATATTCTTGAACTAGGTAAAAATGTTTCTTCCATTCAAAATAACCTAATAATCTGGGTACTTGTGGATGGTGGCCAATTTTTCCTAAAGTTTCAGCTTCTCGCTTAAATAATTTTCGCGCCATCTCTAATACATTTGGTGTTGTAGTGGATGGGCGTAGTTCCTTAATTACACAAATTGGAGCCCCTGGTAAGGAGGTATCCTTTGCTAGAAAAGTTGCCCCAAAACCTCCTTTGCCAAGAGGTTTAATAATTTGATAGCGATCGCGCAACAGTAAAACTGAACCACAAGCTTGACATTTGATCAGATTATTTTGGTTCTGAGGTTGAGGACAGGCAGGATTTATACAGTAACTCATCTTATGCAACAATATTAATTTAATTTTTTCTTTAAACGACCCATCTTTTTACAGCAATGCCACTAAATACAGGCCATTTGTTCGATATGTACAGACAGTAGGTATTACTAAAAATTTTAGACATCAAGAGTAGCTCCCAGTTGCTTTTGAGTTCTAGTATATAGTTCTATATATTTTGCGCATCAGAGATAGATATGCTATGAGTTTTTCAAACACTTTTACTTTAGATAGTTAAGTTTATTAGTCTGGGGTATATTAATATTATACTTATTTAGCAGGTTGCTCCCACTCTATAGTTATACTCAAAACTAATGTCTAATCAACAATTTTTTTGATTAGATAGAGTTTGTATCCTAATTGATCATTATGAGTATAAAAAAGATACAGCGTATTTCAGGTTGATGAGATACAGTAATAAAAGTTTTTCAACTAGGTTTTTTCATGGTGGGGATTTATCAAATCAAGGACTGTGGCTAATTTACTTGCAATCTGCTGTATCTTCGCCACAGTCCGAAAGTATAAAAAACAACCCTCCGTGATAATGCTTACAAGCTCAAAAGTTTCAAATGCTTTTGAGTTTGAGAAAACAGATATATGTCAAATGCTCCACGTCTATAAACCACAACAAATTGTAGATACTGTGCAGACAGTAAAGTTTTCCATTGCTCATGGGAGAAAAATTATGACTTTTTCTCACTTCTGGCTCTTCAATATTTACTACTGACTCTTTCTGCCTTCAGTTCCAATAGCAGAAGTGCCTTGAAATCTAAGTATCTGTAGTCTAAGTGATATACCCAATGGCTTCGCTGTCGCTTTTAGTGTGGGCAACTGAAGTTATTAAAAACGGTCAGAACTTCCGATTAAAAAAGGTCGGTATTAGACTTTGCTATCACAACCTTTTTGAGGTTGGCAGCGCGATCGCCACGCCAAGAATCCTCGTCGCTATGCCTGCTGTCTGGCATAGCATTTCATGTGACGAGATGCTAAAAACAGCCAATTGAGGTCATAAATTCTGGTCAGTTAATGTGACTTGATATAATAATCAAGATATTTGCTCTATTTAGGCATACAGATCGGGAATTATAAAGAATGCGTATCTCTCTGAACTGGCTGAGGGAACTGGTAAACATTAAAATAACTCCAGAAGACTTGGCCGAAACTCTGACAATGGCAGGTTTTGAGGTTGAAGAAATTGAAGATCGAAGTACCTGGGCAGCAGGGGTGGTAGTCGGAAAAATACTAGAAGCTAACAAGCATCCTAATGCTGATAAACTTCAAGTCTGTCAAGTGGACATTGGCCAGCAAAAACCATTAAATATTGTCTGTGGAGCTTCTAACGCCAAAGCAGATATCTATGTAGCAGTAGCTACTATCGGCACTTATTTACCTAAAATTGATTTGAAAATCAAAAAGAGTAAACTGCGAGGAGTCCCCTCTGAGGGTATGATTTGCTCTTTGGCTGAATTGGGCTTAACAAAGGATTCTGAAGGAATTCATATCTTTGATTTAGAAAACCCCCAATTAGGTAGTGATGTTCGGCCTTTACTTGGTCTCGATGATGTAATTTTAGACTTGACGACAACGGCAAATCGTGCTGATGCTCTCAGTATGATTGGTGTGGCTAGAGAAGTGGCGGCTTTGACTGGGGCATCCCTCAGAATACCAGAAGCATCTGGCCAGATGTTTCCAAATCAAGACGGTGAGAGTACTCTAAAAATAAATATCTCGGAGTCGGAA
>JAJEAQ010000014.1 GCA_022822685.1 Trichodesmium sp. jk18x7bins.61 | reverse complement strand
ATACTATATATAGTCCCTACTCCCCGCTCTTTGGTGATTTGGTGATTTTACCGCTTATTTTTTTCCCAAGCAAGCATAGCATTTTTTTTGAGAATTGGCATAACAGAAATATGTATTTTCATAAAAAAATATGTGATATGTATAACAATATTTTAGGAATTCAATTAGGTTGAGTCTCTTAGTAATTATAATGTTGTTTGATCAGAGTTTTTAGGATTTTGAACAATCAATAGCAGTTAAGCTAGTAAGAATAGAATTGGTGTCAATGAAGCAACCGGGGGAATAGTTACTGCCCGAAAGTTACAAAGTGGAATTCTAGTTCAGGCCTCTACTGGGGGAGTGTTGCGATTCGCGACTTTCATGCAACAAAGCCATCCAATTATGAAAAATATTATTAGCTATTGATTCACTTACTCCAAATAAACGAACCGATTGCAAGTTCTTCATTTGCTAGCCTAGAAGAATTAGAGCAGATGCATGTTTGAACGTTTTCAAGTTCTTTTAAAACAACAGTTTGCAATCAAAGCTATTACCAAGTATCATTGGTTACCTAAGATTCAAGTTTAATTACTCCGATGCTACCGGATTCGATATTGCCTAGAAGCGAGCACTGCACCCCTTAGAAAAGAGCGATTGCCTCCGGCACGCTGCGCGTTTCATAAGCAAAAACCCCACTATGCTAACCCACTAAATCATCAACTTCCACCCTCAATATACCTTTGCCACATTTCCTCGTAAGCTTTCTCCATCTCTAAAGTAAACTGTTTAGCATTCCACAATGGAGCAGTTTGCCTTGATTTTCTCAACTGCCAAGATATCTTCTGACGCAATTTCTCATCTTTCCCTAACTTAATCCCCCATTCCACATATTCTTCATCACTCCAAGCAATGCCTTCTGTGATGCCAGCATTCATTATCATCGTGTAGCTATTGCGTGCTGCAAATTGTTCTCCCACCCGCGTCACCATTGGCAGACACATCCAGAGAATTTCCATTGTTGTTGTCGCTCCGTTGTAGGGATAGGTATCTAAGACAACATCCGCAATACTCAAGTTGGCGCGGTGAAATTCTTCAAACGCAACTGTAGGCAGAAATTTCAGCCGTTCGCCATCTACTCCCTCTGACTTAGCAATTTCCAAAAAGAAATTTTTCAGTTTTTCGCGATCGGCAAAACCTTTAATCAACAAATAACTATTGGGTACTAACTTAATAATCTGCAATTGCAATCTTGCTGTTTGAGGGTTATGCTTAGAACCAGTTTGAACTGTAAGATATATTACTGCGTCACTAGGGATGCCCAACTCATCACGTCGCAATTTTGGCACACCAACCTCAAAGCCTTCAACAGCTATATAAGTTTGAGGTAAACGCCAAATTTTTTCCTGATAATATTCCTGTGCTGAGTCTGGCAAAACATAGGGATCAGCAATAAAATAATCAATTTTTGGGATACCTGAAGCATCCCAACCTAGCCAAGTTACCTGCACTGGTGCTGCCTTGAGAGCCATAAGTCCACAAACGCCATTAAGTGTGATGCTATCTAAATCGACTAAAATGTCAATTTCGTCTTCGTAAATATGATCGGCAACGCTAAGGTTAATTAAATCATATTGATAAGATTTATCTACTACTTGAGCATACCATTCTGTAATAGCATCGCTTCTCTGTCTAGAAGCAATCATATAAGCATACACTTGAAACTGCTCTTTATTGTGATATTTGAATAATCCTCGTGCTAACCATCCTACAGAATGTCGTTTAAAGCAATGGCAAATATATCCTACTTTCAATTTTTTAGTTGATAAATTCTGATTTCGACTTCTTTGGCTATACCGTTGTATTCTATCTTTACAAGCAGTTTCAATATTTTCTTGACACACCTGAGCTATTTCTCTACGCAATCTCATATTCTCTTGAGGTTGATCTTGAACCCATGAGAAAATAGAAGTGCTACTATACATATTGATTATACGATCTGATATTCCCATACCAGTTGGTGGTTTTTGTTTCAGTAGTTCTAATAATGACTTATGTCGTAAAATCAGCGCAGGTATTTCTTCCCAATAACCTCCTGCCATCAACATGGCCCGTAGAATTTGATAATTTGCATAGAGTTTTTCTGGCACTTCCTCAACTAAATCAAAAGCTTTTTGAGCCGATTCAATTCCCCTTGTATGTTCTCCTATGTCTGGACAGAATGTTGCTAAAATGTTTAGTAATTCAATATTTTGGGGTGTTTTTTTTAGACCTAAGTCACAGAATTTTACAGCCAAATGCTTGGCATAACTTCCTAATTGATAGGCTAAATCAACAAGAACTCTAACAAATTTTGGGGCTGACTGAATATGATTAACACAAGCATCTGTCAACTCTAGGGATGAAGGTGACAATGGAGCATATTCCAAGATTTTCTGCCACACACTCAGCAATAATTCTTGATTTGTCGCGACAGGAGGCTCTGTTTTTAAAAGTTCGATTATGCCTTGTTCTGTTAGTTCTTCTCCTGTATAAATTTCTGTTTCTATTGATAATTTAATTAAATGTAATAGATTATTAATGTCTGCTGGATTTAGCTCTCGAATATGCTGCCGAATCGCCCAAGCAACAGCATTTTTTTCATTAGTAACTTGTCGATTTGCTTCTGTTTCTAAGATATTAATTAGTTCAACTGTCCATTGTTCGATTTGTTCTGATTCTCCATCTGCCATACCCACTAGCCAAGTTGTTTGGGCTTCTTCTTCTTGCCTCTGTAATAGCAACATTAAACCTAAGTACCAGTAGTGGGATTTATTATTTGGTTCGATGGCGATCGCCTGTTCCCAACAACTCCCAGCTTGAGCATAGCTACCCCTCATTAAATACTGATGAGCTTGTTGCTGTAAACCTACTAAATCGTTTGTTAATTTCTCAGAAATCATAGTCAAATTAGAGTTGATGGTTTGTTAAACTAGGTCATCAAAAAAATCTAGTCAGGACTTATATCATGTCCGTGAGGATAATTATAAATAAAGTTTCATAGCTGTTATCATCACCCTATAGTTATCATGGTGCCCCATCCCAACTACAAATATTTTTTATACCTAATTAGAGATTCTTTGTAAAACTCAGATTAAATTCTGGCGTAGGGTGGGTTAGGTGGAAGGACTTCTTCGTACTCACCAGAATTTTAATTGTCCATCGTAACCCACCAGAATTAAGCACCTTAATATTTGCTTGACAAACAGTCTCTTATATGATATTAATACTAAGTTTCACCATCAATATACCTCTGCCACATTTGCTCATAAGCTTTCTCCATTTCTAAAGCAAACTGTTTGCCATTCCACAAAGGAGCAGTTTGTTTTGATTTTTGCAGCTGCCAATATATTTGCTGTCGTAATTCTTCATCTCTACCTAAACGAATCCCCCACTCTACATATTCTTCGTCCGTCCAAGCAATTCCTTCTGTAATCCCTGCATTCATCATCATTGTATAGCTATTTCTAGCTGCAAATTGTTGGCCTACCTTTGTTACGATCGGAATGCACATCCAGAGAGTTTCTAAGGTAGTTGTAGCACCGTTATAGGGGTAAGTATCTAAAACAACATCTGCTATTGCTAAATTAGAGCGATGGATTTCTTCTAAGCTGACTCTATCTGTAAATTTGATGCGATCGCTACTCACACCTTCTGCTTCTGCTGTATCAATTATCAGTTCGTTGAGAAATTCCTCATTTCCAAATCCTTTCATTAAAAAATAACTATTAGGAACTTCTTTAATAATTTTCATTTGCAACCGCACCATGTGAGGATTATATTTAGGTCCCCTCTGAGCCGTAAAATATACTACTGCATCACTAGGAATATTCAAGTGTTTTCGGCGCAAACTGGGCAACCAAACTTCAAACCCATCTACTGCTACATAAGTTTGTGGTAATCGCCAAATTTTTTCTGAATAATAATCCTGAGCATCTTCTGGCAAGACATAGGGATCAGCAATAAAATAATCAATAGTTGGTATTCCTGAAGCATCCCAACCTAACCAAGTTACTTGTATGGGTGCCGGTTTCAATGCCATAATCCAACAGGTATTAGTTAAAGTCAGACTATCCAAATCGACTAAAATATCTATCTCATCTTGATAAATTTGTTGTGCTACTTCTGAACTCACCATGCCGCCATATAGATGTGCTTTAGTTACATAATTTTTATACCATCTTTGCAAGCCATCATCTCTATCTTTAGCACCTAATAAATAACCATAAATCTGAAATTTTTCCTGATTGTGGTGTTCAAATAACCAACGTGCAATCCAACCCACCGAATGTCTTCTCAAGCAATGGGAAACATACCCAATTTTTAAAGATCGTTCTGATAAATATTGTCTTTGAGATAATCCTTGACGGTATTTATTAACTTCCTTCTCACATATCCTTTCTACATAATCCTGACAAACTTGTGAAACTTGAGTACGTAGTCTCACATTTTGTTGAGAGCAATCAAGCACATAGGGGAAAAAAAAGCTAGTATTATATAAGCGCATTGATTCCCCACCTATTTTTGGTGGTGGTTCTGTGATCAGAGCTTTTAGGAGCAATTCCTGACGCTTGAGCATTGCTTTCGCTTCTTGATTGTAACCCCCTGCAGACATCATTGCCCGGAGAATACCATGATTATTGTAAACTTTGTGATGTAATTCTTGAGCAATAGCATAAGAGCGTTTAGCGTATTCTATGCCTTTTACATATTCTGTTAATTCTGTAGATAATTGAGATATAGTACCCAACAACTCTTGACTATTGGGTAAAATTTGCAAAAATAACTCGGCATAATCTCTGGCTATATTTACCGCTGCAAATGAGTAAGCAACTTCATATAAAACTTGATTCAAACTCTTTACAATAGCTTTAACTTCTTCATCTTTAGCTGCTTTGATATATTCTACACAAACTGCTGCAAAATCTAGAGATGATTGATGTATGGGAGCGTAGATTAATAAATTTTTTAAGACATGACACAATAAACCTAAGTCAACTTCTAAAAGTGGCTCAGTTTTTAATTGAGAAATAACTCCATACTGAATTAGTTCTTCTGCTGTATAATTTTCTAGAGCAATTGATAAATCAACTAAATGCAATAAATTATTAATCTCTGTTGGGTTAATTTCCCGAATGTGTTGGCGGAGCGCCCAGGCTACTGAAAAATCCTTTAAAGCAGATCTTCGGTTTGCTTCTTTTGCCAATACTTGAACTAATTCTATTGTCCAATTGTCAACTTGCTCTGCTTCCCCATCTGCCATTCCTAGTAACCAAGTTGTCTGCGCCTCTTCTTCTTGCCCTTGCAATAGCAACATCAACCCCAACTGCCAATAGTAAAACTTGTTGTTAGGATTCGCAGTTATCGCCTGTTCATAGAAAATAGCTGCTTTGCTATAGTTGCCATCAATCAAATATCGATCTGCTTGTTGTTGCCAGTTATTTCCACCATCAGACATAGATTTTCGAGTAATATGAAGCTATCTACAAAATAGGTAGCGCTTTTACACGCTACCTTTTAATGTTTACCATGAAAGCAGGAGCTGATGTCAGGACGTTCCATTGAAAGCCCTTACAGGCTGTCTTACCCCTTAATTCTAGAGCTACGTCAGAAGCTCCGAGCGGTAGGAACTTGAACCCTTAGAGCTGATTTCTCTAGTCAATATTAAGAGGCTAAGTGTCTTGTCATACAAAGGTTTAAGGATTTATAGGTTAATTGAGCCTAAATTCTTGAAAGCTTTGTCTAATCATAGTTCAGCTCAGTTTATGAATCAGCTCTACTAGAGCACCTAGACTTAAGCGAGTCTTAGACTGTTCAGGTGTTTTACTCCCCTACTTGGAATACAGCAACATTGGTACTGGATTGCCCCATAGATGGAAACTTCAAGGGGGATTAAGTTCAAATTACAAAGCGGTTGTGTATTGACCTGCTGTTGCACAATTCGTCACAGCAGTAGGATCTGCACCGACAGTTGCGACACTACCCTCGCAAAGGATTGTCTGGGAAGTATTAGCACCGTCAGCTGCTGTGAGGAAGACAATACCAGCATACACTTTTAATCCACTTGCCGCACTCTCTGTCCATGAACGAGCACTAGCACCACTCTCACCACCTACAGTATAGCTGTAGTTACTGGTTGCAGTTTTGATCCCCAGACCTAATTGAGAGATATTTGTTGGATCTATTATAAAACTACCATTCTCTGCGTAATAAGCTTGCTGACCTTTGTTGATAGAAGCCAAATACTGCTTGGCTTCAGACTGCTTGGCTTTATTAGCTTGGTTCAAGAAAGAGGGGAGGGCGATCGCGGACAAAATCCCAATAATGATGATTACCACCAATAGTTCGATTAGAGTAAAACCCTCTTCTTTTCTCTTCTTAGCAACGTGCTGTAAGAACTTAGCTTTAAATTCAGTTTTCATGTATTTTCTCCTATAAGAATTGGACGAATAATTTTTTCTCCTGAATCTAGCTTACCCACCTGCCTCAATTTTCATATCATCCCCACCAATTTTTTTTTCAGAGATATTCATTCTAACGCTCCAACAGGAGATATAGAAATGGTTCTAGGGTATCCAATAATTCTTTAATTTCATTCTCAGCTTTCTGTTGGCCTACAAATTCCAGAGTTATTGGATCTAATGGTCTAATCTTGAGCCACCGTTCTATTAAAGACTCAACAGTACAAACATTATCCCAAAGAGGCAGTAGACAAACAGCAATACTACTATCTATATAAATAGGTGCTAAAGTTGGCAACTTCACATAACTACTAATCTCAAAAGGTTGATGCTGATTGATACAGTTAATCAAGTCTTCCCTAGCTTGAGAGCTGCGCAACTGAGGATGGAGTTGTACTTTGGCCTTTTGCCAATCATAGTCAGTCCATTTGGAAACAGGTACAAAAGATTGCCCTTGTTGGGGATTACCACACCAAAAATCCAACAGGCGGTGAATAGGTTGTAAAAGCTCAAATAAATGTAGTCGTTCCTCCACTGAAATTTATGGCAAACTCATTCCCAGAAAAGCTGGCAACTCATTCTCATTTTTAAATAAATGCATAATTTCCCACTATCGCCAGTTTACCATACTGATAAATTCTAAATCTGCACTTTTTAAAGCAGCAAATACTTCTGGAATGGTATAACCTTTATCCCCCAGAAATAAATAATTCATCTGTATCCATTCTTCGTCTTTTGCCTGTTCTGGCTGCCAAACTTGCCGTTTAAGTATGATAGAATCTTTCAACGTTTCCAGAGTTTCTCGCGCCAACTCTATTTCCAATTCTCCTGGATTTTCATTCATTAATCCCATCATTTTGAACATGGCTTGCGCCCGAAAATAGTTATGACGCTGCAGGGAACTATGGAGATTTGCTCTAATAATTCTATCAGGCTTTAAAACAGATTTCATCTGCTCCAAACCTACAACTATATTAGGGAGTAAATAAAGCACTTCATCACAATTGATATAGTCAAACTCTAAACCTAAACTGTTGGAGTTGTTCTATAGGCAATACATAAAATTCAGTATGAGTTAAGCCATGATATTCCAGACGTTTCCGAGCTAATTCTACAGATTTTTCTGAAATATCAATACCGACTATTTTAGCCCCTGGATTTGCTTGTGCCAATATTAATGCTTTATAACCACTGCCACATCCGGCATCTAAAATCATCTTACCTGTAGTTTCTATTACTTTTTGATTTCTGAGATAGTATGGTGTGATGAAATTATGCATAAAAAGTAATTCATAGTCATTTTTGGGAGATTTTTCTACTGGTGCTCTAGGATAAGTTACTACATCAAATTGCTGACGAATTTTTCTTTGTAACTCTAATTCTTGATGATTCATGGATAGATGCTTCGATGAGTAATACTGAATTACAAGTATCCCTATTCTGTATGGTTACGAATAGAGTAAATTTTGATTGATATAGGCGTTAATTTTAACATCATAGTTATGAGTAATAAAATTGGATTTCTTCTGAAAGTCTTAATTCTTTCTGCTGGACTTTCTCTCCTAATCAAATCTGGTGGCCCCTATTTGTCTATTGCCTCCACTACCATCAATGCCCTCATTGCTGTACTTGCACCCACAATAGTTGTAGCAATATTGTTGGGGTGGCAACTCTGGCAAAAAGCTCAGAATTTGGAGGAAAGTAGCGATCGCTAGCTTGAAGAAGGCAGAAGGAAGCAATTAGCGGGGGATTGCTGGGATGCTGCTAATTGTAACGCCTCTGCCAAATTTAGGTTGTCTTCAAAATTCTAGCTTGGTACTACTGATTTTTTTCTTGAGCAATTAAGGGAGCATTCAAATTACAAATAACTTTTCAATTTTAGTTCAAGCAAATGCCATTTTTTGATTACTTAAACCTTACGGGCAAGGTTTAATAAAGCAAAGTGGGAGTAATTTTAGAATAACCTTGTAATTCCCACTGAGTCCATAGATTCATGAAGGTAGGCACTGAAGTACTCCTAGTTGCTAGCCTTAGCACAAAACTTGCATCTATGCAAATTATTTTTTTGTCATTCTTTTTCTGCCTCTATAAAACAAGCTTTCATTAATTGTTCTGTACGTTCTTATCTCATTTTTATAATCAATTCTTCTGGAGTTATTTCTAATGTTTTTCCTCCCCTACGCTTTTGTATTTTATCTCCTAATTCTTGAATTTTTGGCAATGTGTTTTGCCTTTGAGGTTGATTCTGCAGAACGGGCTGTTCTGTTTCTGGAAGAGAACGAATAATTTGGGCTTAGGTAGGCACCAGTTGTATATTCATAATTATAAATATAGATGCTCCATCCCAATCAATCCCACTGCTTCTGCTAAAAAAAAACTATGAGAATGTCTTTACTCTCTGTTGCGGCATTTGATTAAAAACAAAATCTGTATTATGGCTGATAAATTTCATAGTAAATAACAAAAATATAATCAAGTATCCATACTTTGATTTTGATTAAATATGATATCCTAATTTAGGTATTAGATATTGGTATGCTAGAATTATGGGCGATACCAAATTTATTAGAGTCTGGAAGGCAGAAGTTTCCTCTCAGACACGCCCGTATTCTGGTTACGTTAGCTAGCCAATTTCCAAAGGCTAACTAAAGTCTATAAGGAATCCCCGACTATAATTTCCAATGCGCGTTGGAGAGAATTTAATTTATAAACTTGACTCTAGAATCTTGTGAACCTAGGTGATTGGATTGGGCTGTTCGCCATTCTTGTTTCCATGTACATATTGTGGCAAATCCGTCAATTGCTACTGCTAGTATTTACTGCGGTGGTAATTGCTACTGCTCTGAATAAACTGGCGAGATGGCTGCAAAGTTTCCGAATCAAGCGATCGCTGGCTGTATTAATATCAATCAGCCTACTTATACTAACAATTGTGACTTTTTTATTGATAATTGTTCCACCCTTAACGGAACAATTTCAACAACTAATAAACATTGTTCCCCTGGGTATTAACAAATTAAATGATTGGCTGAATATATTCAAAGAACAATTACCTCCCCAATTGAGGGAACAATTACCAAACATTGATATTAATCAAGTTATTACCCAATTACAACCAATATTAAATGAATTAATTAATAATGCTGGAGCATTTGTTGGTAATACTTTAGGGATATTTCTGAGCTTTCTACTGATTCTGGTTTTAACCATTATGATGTTGGCAAATCCTAACTCATACCGTCAGACGTTGATCCAATTATTTCCCTCTTTTTATCGGCGACGAGCAAATCTAATTTTAAACCAATGTGAAGTAGCATTGGGAGGGTGGGTAATTGGCACTTTAATAAATATGATTGGAATTGGTTTACTGAGTTTTATTGGTTTATCTATCTTAAAAATTCCCCTGGCTTCAGCTCAAGCCGTTTTGGCTGGGTTACTAACTTTAATGCCAAATATTGGACCAACTCTGAGTATAATTCCTCCACTCGCGATCGCTCTTTTATACTCTCCTGTAAAATCTGCTTTAGTTTTGCTGACTTATATTCTGATCCAACAAATTCAAAGTCATATTTTGAATCATAAATTTATAGTTAAACAAGTATCTTTGTTACCTGCTCTGACACTAATTGCACAAATATTTTTTGCTAGTTTTTTTGGGTTTTCCGGACTTTTATTAGCCTTACCTTTAACAATTGTTTGCCAAATATGGATTCAGGAATTATTAATTACAGATATTTTAAATAACTGGCAAATTGAAAATTTTTCACCGCAAGTAGATACCACAAACTCTGTCTCAACAATGTCTAAATCTGTTGAGCTGAATCAGAGCCAGGTAGAATCTCAAATTGATTCTGCAGTAGAAAATTTAGAAGATAAAAAATGATTGTCAGTTAAAGCTTTCAACTAAATCAATTTCAATAAATATTGCTACAAAGTTTTAGAGGGGTAAGACTGAGAAATAGGTATATGTCAGGTAGGTCAAAAATGCCAAATTGATCGAGGCAGGCGTGATAACTCAATACCCAGTCCACTCTACTACTCAGTCTCTACTGTAACTATTTTTTTTAAATTAGTATAAATCAATGAATACTTTTAACTTTTGACTTTTGACTTTTGATACCAAATCCGCCTTAGTAAGAGGGGATTTAAAAAAGTTGCAGCCATTGCCATACATAGGATTTATAGATAGAATCAACCCTCTTTTATAACCGGATTTGGTCTGACTTGATTACTTCCAGTCTTCTACAAAAGTTCAGATCAAATATCTAAAATTTCCTGATGAGAACAATTTCTGAAATTAATGACAAAATCATCGACAAAAAAAGCTATTGTCTGGACAGTAACAGAAGTAAAAGCCAAAGTTGCTGAAACAAGTATTACCCAAGTAGCAAAAGAAGTTAATGTAATTACCACTGGTACTTTTGAACCAATGGAGTCCTCCGGAGCTATCATTAATCTGGGACACACTGTGTGACCCACTTATTAAAATTCGCTCCTGCTGGCTAGATGGTATATCTGCTGGTTCAGGCTTTGGGGCTGTAGATTTGTATATTGGTGCAACTCAAATACCTGAAGAAGCTGAAGAATCTAGGGAAAGAGGTGGCAGCTATGTGCTCGAAGACTTAATTGTAGCTAAACCGATCCATCTGAGGGCAATTGGCCAAGTCACAGATTGTTATCCTCGGGCTACTCTGGAAATTATTATTACTCGTGACACTCTTAACCAGTTTTATTTTATTTAACCCCAGAAATCTATATCAAAATTTTATAGTTGGTGTTAACGGTGGCGATCGCCCTCTCTTTACTTATCTTGGCCATCTAATGCCAAATTTGGGTAATGCAGTTTATTCTAATCCTGGTGCTATTTCCTACTATTTAAGGACTCAGATTTACGAGTAATTGGCATCGGTAGCCGGATCTTTTTTGGTGGTGGTATCAGATACATTACTTGGGAAGGTACTCAACACTTTCCTTTACAAAAAAACGTCTACCTAATCGTACTCCCATTGGACTTGCTGCGACTTTGGCTTTGATTGGAGATGTCAAACAGTTGAACTAGAATCAAGGCACACCTACACCAATCAATACTCATCCCCTCAATATATCAGTACTACTATCAGACTCTACCAACAAAACATCCCTGAACATAGAATCCCATCCCTACACAAAAAAAGACAACTTCTTCTACCCCTACACAAAAAAGAAAAAAAAGAAACAAACATCCCTACATAACCATGGGTTATGTAGGATAGTTAACCATTCAATTAGCAGACATCAAACCAATTCCCTAAATAACTCCCCCAGACAAAACAACCTATACTCTATTTATCCCCAATGTCATTCCCCCAGACAAAACCACAAAAGACAAGTACACACGCGCCTCATATAATCGGAATAACTTCCCCTCAGACAAAAATCATCATGACTACAGAACAGT
>JAJEAQ010000715.1 GCA_022822685.1 Trichodesmium sp. jk18x7bins.61 | reverse complement strand
AAGGAAAGAATTTCCTCGATTGCTTAAACTGCCTACTCTTTGGACACCTAGCTTTTTCTGTGCAACGACCCTTACCGTTTCTGTTGAAGCGGTAAGGAAGTATATGGAGAGCCTTCCCGGAAAGTAACGCCGGGATAAATCCCGCGGGTCGTTATTCAACCAGCCGTTAAAACTTCTGAGAACCTTCCTCCCGTTCTTTTTTTGGTTTTCTGCTCAACTTCCCTCATGAAAAGATTTGGCAATATTTTATTGTGATTGCGTCAAAACTTATTTATAATTACTTCAAACCAAACTATTTCACTACAATCAACTTAAACTATCAAGCCTTATAGACTTGATAGTTTAAGTCCCTCGGCTAAAACCAGAAGGCTTTCAACGTCGCTTTTAGGTAAAAGTTAGAGGCCAACACTAAATAAGAAAAAAGACTGCATCAAAGCTAGCAAAATAATTGAAAAAGTAGACAAAAACAAGAAAAATGTGTGTAATATATAAGTATAAATTCTAGATTTGACTCGGTAAATAAAAAGAAAATAAAAGGAGGCCGGTAGATTTGTTTTAGCAAAAAATATCTAGAAGGAATGGAAAATTACAGGAGTATAAATAGTGCAAATTTATCAGAATTAACAGGGTGGTGAAAGATGGATAGCATTCCTCAAAGACCCTCAATCGTTATATTATTCTATAGCGAAATGCATGTCCTGCCACGCTGTGTTTATTGAATTTTGGATTTTAGACCAGAGCCTTTTCTACTTTTTATCTCTAGGTTGTTATGGCACATTAAATGCAGGAATTTTCGCACACAGAAAACTCATATGTTAGTGTGGGATGAATCCCGGAGTCAGCTAAAACTATGAATAATATGGCATTAGTATCGTCATTTATATTAACACTTTTATCCACGATTGGTTTGGTTTTTTTTATCAAGGCATCAGTCAAAGATAGGACTAAAAACCTGATACTGATAGCTGAACAGGAGGCTGACTTACTTTTAAAACAGATCAAAGAATATTTTAGCTATCGGGCTTACCGAATTGTTGGTGTTAATGCTGCAGAGAATCAACTAATTTTTGAAGGAGTGGTACGTCCTAGTTGGTTTTTAGCATTTTTCTTGACTCTATTAGCGACAATAGGTCTTTTGTGTTTTGGGCTAGCTTTATTAATGTTAGTTCCTGAATATGCTCAGTACTTGATCTGGCTAGTGTTGGTCTCACCCTTGGCAGGTATTTTTTACTGGCGAAACTCTAAACGTTCAGAACAAGTTTCTCTGAAACTGGAAGGAATATTAACTGAAGGTTCTCAAACCAAAAGTTTGCTATCAATAACAGCTCATAAGGATGAATTGGCAGCTTTACAAACAGCTCTAAATTTGAAAACATACCAAAACATAAACTATAACTGTCAAAATTATACCATCAGGCCTATGAGAAAAGTATAATCAAGGCTTTTGTAAAATTTTGCTTCTGGGGTTTTGATGCAGGATTTTTGAGGGTTGCCAATTGTGGGTAACAATAGCTATTTCTGAAAATTTCCTTTCCTGAAAATAAGGACAATTCATCAGCAGATCCCATAACATCATTATGAAGGTATGAATCGTCAATTGGCGACTAATTATATGCCTCATGATGCGAGCTATTTCAGTTGTTCAATTGCTGGAATTCATACCCAGTTTCAGCAACGCCTGAAAAGCAATAGTAGATGTGATATTAGCTTCCTTGGGGATTCATCAACGTTGAATGTGCTAGAATGACTAACACAGAAGAAGCCGAAAGCGAAGTTCCTCCTAAGGGAGGCAAATGCTCACTCTAAAATTAAAAAATTTATCAGCAAAGTAGGGATAGACGCGTAGCTCACTATAAAAGCCAGTAGCAGGAATAACCCCAGAAGGAAGTTATGACCACCGTCTTAAACATATCTCAGTTGCCTACACTGATAATGTCGCTCCCCCCTCAGGAGGAAAGCGAAAGCTTCAATGTAGGAGCGTCATGTAAAAACTCTTTAGCAAGATGGGAAAATCCTAGACCCCTGTCTGGCGATGAAATTTATGGCAAATTGAATACTGAAATTAATCCTAAACTGAGAATTTTGACGTTGCATATTTGCGGGATGAATTGTACGCTTGGATGTACCCCTCTTCCCCAAAGATTCATCCCTTGATTCAGTAACGCCAGAATTTTAGTGTGGGGCAACTCCAGCGCTCCAGGTTTCTTCTTGCACTTCTCAAGGGGATGGTGAGTATTTTTTTTGCAGAGCTGGCAGAACGCCTAGACTGGCTTTCATCCCGACATTCCTGAACTGGGGAACGCGGGACTTATCGCCAGGCAAATCAAACTTGAGCTACACTTTGATTAGAACTGAGTACCTGTTTTTTATCAGGTGTCTTAACTTCCATCAAAACTTTTAAGCTAGGAAATAGGAAATGATTCTCTTCTACATACTGGGCTCCAAATAAACCTTTTTCAGCCCAGAAATACCTATCTGTGGTATGCTCATTTCTCCTTACTAAAAGTAAAGCAGGGGGAACAATACCTTGGGCATGAATAAAATTACGAGCTGCAGTGACTGGCTTATCTTCACCACTTTCAATGTTGTACTGAGCTACTTGCTCAAGAATCCTGCGTCCTTCTTGTCTACGACGACTTTTACGCTTGCGTCTTCTAGCCAATTTCCTTACCTCCTGTGTTAGCCGATTGGTGTAGTTATGGCTACCAAATTTGATAGGATTATATAAATTTAATTTGAAAAATTCAAGTGTTTTTAACATTTTGATACAAAATCAAAATGTTGATTTGGATAGCCTATAAAAATTTCATTTATCTAAAATATAAGAAAAACAAATTTTGAGTAGAAAGTCCCACATATAGCTCCAATGCTAATGCCCACAAGCACAGAATTTATCAAACTTTGCCGATCACAGATAGCCCTCGTATCTAGCTGGGGAGCATCGTTAAGTAAACTATACTTAACGGAGAAACTGTTAGAAGGAGGTGAAGCCAAGCTAATTCCGGTTATTGCCGACCCAGAAACACTCCAAGATTGGGAAGCAATTTCAGAAATAGAAATAATAGATGACCTGCCGAAACTATCAGCAACATCAACGATAGGTAAAAATTTTCCGCTCTTAGAAACAAGCGATCGCACAACAGAATCAAATCATCAATGGCAAAACAATTATCCTTGGCAACAACGTCAAATTGTTTTACCTTTAATTCATGATGGAGTTGTAATGGGATTACTGGTAACGGCAAGAAAAGACAGACCCTGGAATCAACATGAAAAAACTCAAATTCAACAAGTAGGTCATACTATTTCTATAGCCTGCATTTTAGATCAGCGTTCTCAATGGTTAAAGCAGCAATTTCAGCAACAACAACAGTTGCAGGGCCAACAATATGATACAATGCACAATATAGTGCATCAATTGAAAAGTCCATTAACTGCGCTACGAACATTTGGTAAGTTATTGCTGAAAAGATTTTTACCAGAAGATAAAAACTGGGATGTCGCCAATGGTATTTTACGGGAAAGCGATCGCCTCAGAGAATTAATAGAACAAATTGACGAAACTGTTGAAGTTGGGGAAGAAATTTTGAGTATTCCTGCCAGTAGTGAGTATCCTCAAACCACAACTGAAAATGAAAATTTAGCACAAATCTTAGATTCTGATCTGAAAGCTAATCAAGAATCTAAACCCCTACAACTTTTACCAGGGTCTAATTTCTTAGAGTCAGTTTCAGTCAAACGAGTGTTGGAGCCTCTATTAGTCTCTGCACAAGCAATCGCCAATGAACTTCACTTAGATTTACAAATTGATTTTCCGGATAATTTACCCAATGTACAAGCTAATTATAAAGCTTTGCGAGAAGTTTTAAGTAATATTATTGATAATGCTTTAAAGTATACTCCGGCTCAGGGAAATATCTATATTAAGTTGGAAACTTTAGCTCCACAACTAAATCATCATCAATCAGTCTACAGAGGAATAGAATTAGTACAAAAATCCCCCTCTTCTATTTTAGCAATCGCTATCAGCGACACTGGTTATGGTATTCCACCACAAGATTTAGAACATTTGTTTGAGCGAAATTATCGGGGAGAAAAAGCTAAAACAAATATCCCAGGAACAGGGTTAGGTTTAGCGATCGCTCACGATTTAATAAATGAAATGCAAGGCAAAATTCAAGTTTATTCTCCAGTAGTTTCCCAGTGGTTGCCCACTGATTTACAAGAGCAAGATGTAGTAGTTAATTGTGGTACGACAGTAGTTATATATCTGAAAATACTAAACTAAGTTAGGAAGAACAGGATCAATTTTATAGCATTTAAAAATTAATTTGCAAAAAATATTGCTGTTTTTCTCAATATTAAATCGGGTAAGGTTGAGCCTGTCGCCGAAATGAGGATTACTCCTCTCCCCTCCCCTTTGAACCGTACGT
>JAJEAQ010000391.1 GCA_022822685.1 Trichodesmium sp. jk18x7bins.61 | reverse complement strand
GTTGGTTCTATTCTATTGCAGAATGGTTTTGAGCCTGTCGCCCCATGGAGCCGACAGGCTCAAGGCGAAGCCAAGCGGCAGCTACAGGGTTTGGGGTAGAAATCCCGAAGAGGCTTGATGTCTCGGTTCTGTTGACCAGTTCAGGTCGCACTTCCTCATTCAAGTCAAAAGTAAAAAGTCAAAAGTCACGAGTGAAAGAAGATTGCTCATATCATAATTAAATTTAGTAGTCAGTAGTCAGTAGGGGGTTTTGTCGCTCAACTTATAAGTGAACTGCTGATTACTGAATACTAATATAATGTTCGGTTGAATATTTATAATATTTATAAATAGATAACGGATCAAGAAGATGCTGTGCTTTTTGTTTGATGAGAGATATCAGCAGATAATTTGCTTTAGGCCTCCTCTTTTCAAAGGGGGGTTGTGGAGGATAAAGTAGAGATTCTAGGGATCGAAGTTTTTTATAACTAATTATCAGAACATGATATAATACCCGCTCTAAGTCTGGGGATGGCGTTGATGAAATTACTATAACTTCTGTATGATAACTTATTTGCAGAAGGTTTATATTTAAAGTTAATTAATAGAAAGATATTAATTTTATTCTCAAAGATTCGTACTATAAACTAAAACTGTATTTATACTTACGTCCCCAAAATGATTGAGATTTTAAACCACAAAAAAATCAGAAATGGACTGAATAAAAATAAATAGGATGGGCATTGCCCACCATAGGAAGAAGTAGGATTACCCAGATAGTAAATGGGCGGATAAGTAAAAAGAATCTGTTTCATTTTAAATACCCTATGAATTTTGATCCCTATTGCGAAAAACCCAAGCCAGCTCTAACAGTTTTGCCCAACGTTTTTGTAATTGTTTAGGAGTACATTTGATTATGGTCGCGATCGCTTGTTCATCTTCACCAGCCCGCTTAAGTTGTAAAATTTGTTGTTGCTCAGGAGAAAGAGTTGCTAAGAAAGCTTCCCATTGCTCAGAAGTCATACCCAGTCTTTGGTCAATGTCAGCACCTAACCATTGATGTACTAACTTCCAATTTTGAGAACGAGCAAACTTTTCTACATGATACTTAAAACGTTGCTGTAAATAATCCCGTTGACGAGCAGTTAAGCCCAACTCCTGATCAATATCAGACGCTTGATAGTCTTGTAGTTTTAAACGTAGATAATCAATACATTGATCTTGACCATGAGCCTCAAAGTAATTGATTAATTCAGAAATTACGCGATCGCGCAATACAGCCTCAGCCGGATCAACTGTTTCATAAACCATTTGCTCCCTTACTTGTTGCACAGCAGAAGAACGACTATAAACTTCTGCATCTTCACCTTTAGGAGACTCAACCGCCATTTCAATATCGATAGCAGTTTCAGGAGGTTGACCCTTAGCAAAACCCTGAGCCCTAAGTACAATTAATCTTTGACGATTGCGACCAGGTAAACCAATTTGGCGCTTGGCATACTGCTCAGTAAAAGCCATATATTCTGCCAATTCTAACTTGACTTTAGGAGTGTAGTCTATCTCAAGACTATGTTCCCGACGGAAAGCTCGCAGAGACTCAATATAAAATCCTTGTAAGAAATCCTCAATTAAGTTATAGCGACCTTGGAAATTTAATGGAGTTGCAAAAGAAGTAATGTGACGATAAATCATAGAAGCCAGCAGAGAATGTAATTCTACCCGACCTTGCTTAGAGCCAAGTTTATAGTATTGCAAACATTTTTGTAACCTATGGCGTGCTAAACTAAGTTGCCAAGAACTAACATCACCAGAATTTTGAATCCGATTACTCTTTTGACAAATTCGTTCTACTTCTTTTGCTATGCGCATGGCTACAGTTTCAGCTTTTCCAGGCTTCATTTTCAAAGCACTTTGCAATTCTTTCAAAACTACAGCAGCCAAGGCATCAGTACTCATTTCTACAACATTATTTGTGGTGTAATCTTCAACTGGGCTATTGTTAACTTCTGGAGCGATAGCAGAATTCCTAATTAAGGAGTTGGGGCAGTTAGCAGTTTGAACAGTCATTTTATTTTTCCTCTGGATAATGTACGCTAAGTGTACGAAAGTAAAATGTAGAGTGATTAGTTGTGGTTGAAACTTGTGTGATTTGTTTCTTCTCTCTACACTTATAACTATAGAAAAATTCACTAAGCTAATTACAAAGGAAAGTTACACTTTTATGATGTGGTTTTACTACTAATAGCCAATTTTGCAACTCACTATTTGAGATATATTTTCCGGATTCTCCACCCTAAACAGATGAAAGGTAAATATACATTAGGAATCAGAATTTTTTTCACAAAACCATTCAAATCAAAGCAATTGTGACAATTTGAAAACTGTAACTATAAAAACCTAAAATGACAGTGCCATTTGTGTTCCAAATAGATAAGTGGCACTGTCATCTTTTGAGTTGTTTCTGATTTCAGCCAATTAGAGCTGTTACTTTTTCCACTCCACGACCTTGCCGAATCAGATTTGGTTGTTGTGTAGTTAAGTCAAGGATGGTGGACACCTGATATCCAGGCTCCGAACCATCATCTACAATTATATCTACTAAACCTTCTAGACAATCAAATAATTCTGCTTTACCAGTGACTCTTTCTATCTTGACTGGGGCCATTCCTTCGGCATCGCTGGTAATATGAGCCGATGTCGAAATAATGGGATTGCCTAAAGCCTCTAATAGGCCTAAGCAAGTATGATTGTGAGGGACTCGAATACCTGTTGTTTTACGCTTAGGGCTCATCACCAATCGTGGTACTAACTTTGTGGCTGGCAGCACAAATGTGTAAGGGCCAGGAATTAAACGTTTAACAATTCGGTAGGCTGAGTCACTCACGATGGCATAATTGGCGATGTTGGACGAAGACGAACAAAGGAATGTCAAGGGCTTATCATTAGATAGTTGCTTAATTTTCCTCACCCGCTCTACAGCAGATTTGACAGAGAGGTTACAACCTATTGCGTAAACAGTATCAGTCGGATAGAGCATAACAGCCCCATCTTTGAGAGCGTTTATAATTTTCTCTATGCGCCTTGGTTGGGGTGTATCAGGATGAAGTTCGTAGAAGATTGCCATATTTTTACTTTAGATTTTATATTATAGATTTTAGATATAATTTTACCCAAAAGCGAAGTTGAGAGCAAGAATGTTTCAAGCGACGGATGAACACGATCAAGCTGTTTAAGGTTGAGAGCTTTCTATATATCGGTTTTTCAACTTCCCTCCTGCGGTTGATTCGTGGTTAAAGTTCTCCTCTAAAATATGAACAAACGTTGAGCGCAGTCCCCACCTATAATCTTCGATTCTGCCTCATACAATATAGGTGCTAGATATTGGTACGCTGTGATTATGGGTGATACCAAGTTTATTAGAGTTTTGTCTGCAGAAACTTCCTCTCAAACACGCCCGTATCCCGGTTACGTTAGCTAGCCTCTGGAAATTGGCTAGTTAAAGTCTATAAGGAATTCCCATCTATAATCTTTGATGCGCGGTGAGGAGGATTCAAATTTACATTATATCTATGGTTGCTCTTGCTCAGAGTTAAAGCTAATCCCTTCGTACAAAACTTCCAGGGGGACAATTAAATTCAATACTAGATAATGTAATGCGCGACCTGTTGAGCCTGTCGCCGACATAAGAAAGCTCCGACTCTTGGAGGCAACTGGTCGCCTGAAATGGGACACTGAGTCCCCTAGGGATTTTCACCCCGAGCCTACACGGAAAAGACTCTATGAGTCCGGTTACTCTTGTTCTGGTCGCGCGACTGGCTCAAGTAAGCAATGAAACAGTCCGAATGCAAACCCCGTTTTCGGCGACAGGCTCAACAGGTCGCCGGCCAAAAAGGTAAGGCCTTACCATTTTTGCCGAAAAGTATGCTCACCCACTAGGGATTAAGTGGAATTGATCAACAGGGAAAGAGATGGAAAGGTGAACACAGTCACGCGTTGTTGACTATTCATGTAGCGAAGCTAAAACCCTTTTAGCTTCGCTACATGAAAGCTCCGACCGGGGTCGGCCACCTGACCCGCCCGATTCTCCCTCTGTATATGCAGAATAAAGCCACATTTTACCCTCACCACGTTGATAAATCTCAACAGATATTGATCCTGAATCGACTAAAACATACTCTTGCAAACTCAAAATCTGACGATAATACTTAAACTTATCACCGTGATCATACCCCTCTGTACTTGGCGAAAGAACTTCAACAATCACCGTAGGATGTTGAATAAATTTGCGGGATTTTAAGTCATCAGTGTTGCAAGTAATAACTAAATCAGGATAAAAATAACGATTGTTCTTAGGAGCCTGAACTTTCACATCCGGCACATTAATTCGACAGCCTCTTTGACGTATATGGGATCTTAGGGCTATCAAGAAGTTAATAGTAATGTCATTATGAGGAATACTACTCCCAGTCATCGCTAAAATTTCACCACCGACATATTCATGGCGAAATTCCTGCTGTGCTTCCCCTTCTAAGTATTCTTCAGGAGTTATTTTTTGATAGAGAATTTTGTGCTTCAGCAATCATAATTTTCTCCTTGTTTGTAGTTGGGCTTTAGCCCTCTAAGAAATTGTTTGTCAAACTAAGATTAAATTCTTACGTAGGGTGGGCCATGGGGTCGATATATCCTCATATAAGACCTCGCCCGCCCCGGCGGGGTTTAAATAAAGATTTTTCGTTGTCCGCCGTAACCCACTATAATTAAAAACTTTAGCTATCTTAATATTTACTTGACAAACAGTCTCTAATAAGACTCCGCCCGTAAGGGCGAGGTTTAAATCAAAAAAATTTGGTTTGTAGTTGCGATGCCGCGCTAGAGATATATTTTGGTTGCGACATCGCAACTACGAGCCTATTATACCAATTATCAAAAAGAATGCTATGCTTGCTAGGGGCAAAAAATAAGCGGTAAAATCACCAAATCACCAAATATCGGGGAGTAGGGACTATATATAGTATTGGGAAATAAAAAATACTCGTACATCAAAGTTTTTAGTAATTGGTATTATACACTTATGACTAAGATAGCAGGAGAAAAGGGGAATCTCCAGTGCAAGCATCTTGCTAGCCCAGAAGGGGAGTGGTATAACTTCCCTAAATTCTTGTTCAGAGATATCTAATTCACTGCTCGCCAATCTCCAGAAGGAATAAATGATGCCCAAAAAAACGGATGTTCATATCCCGCAGTTGCCAACATCTCTAACTGTGCTTCTCTTAAGGCTTGCGATCGCCCCTGCTTACCCAACACACCCTGATAATACTTCACCATCAACTCTTTTGTTGCCAAATCATCCACCTTCCACAAACTAATCACTTGACTTTCACTACCTGCGATCGCCAATGCCCGACGCAACCCATAAACCAAAAAAAGAACGGGAGGAAGGAGACCAGAAGTTTTAACAGCTGGTTGAATAACGACCCGCGAGATTTATCCCGGCGTTACTTTCCGGGAAGGCTCTCCATATACTTCCTTACCGCTTCAACAGAAACGGTAAGGGTCGTTGCACAGAAAAAGCTAGGTGTCCAAAGAGTAGGCAGTTTAAGCAATCGAGGAAATTCTTTCCTT
>JAJEAQ010000619.1 GCA_022822685.1 Trichodesmium sp. jk18x7bins.61 | reverse complement strand
AGCAGAATGGGGAAGTGGTACACAGTCGCTGTCATGATTAAAATCACATGAGAGCCAAAATGGGAAAGATTGAGGTTTTCCGAAGCCGGATGGGGTGAAAATCCCCATTCTGGGATTTCCATGGGAGGTGGGGAACGTGATAGTTCCTTAGGAGACTACCAGAATTAGCTGTAGTCTGCACTTTTTTATATTCAAATGGTAGCCATACAAGTTATCATTTTCAGATGGAATAAAGAAAAAGTATCAAGGAAAGCCCATAATTTATGAATTGGTGGTCTAGAATCTTCCTGGGGCATTAAATCCTTTTTGAAATTGACCTTCTTTCCACTTCCAGCTTAACTTTTTCCTGATTTAAAAATTTAAAATCGACCGAACTTTTTGTTAGAATTACCGACCAGAAATAGACCCATCCAAATAGCTACAATGAAACAGAAATCATAAAATCACAAATGCTGCCATCATCATAATAAATCATAATATCTATCAGCCTGGAAAGGAGGGCACCTTGATGAATTTATTGAAAACAGTTGCTTTATTAGGTATACTGAGCGCTCTATTAGTTGCTGTTAGTTCTTGGTTAATCGGTGGTAAACTGGTGCTACAATAGGTCTGCTATTAGCTGCAATAATGAACTTAGGTTCCTGGTTTTTCTCAGATAAAATAGCTCTAGCAGCTTATAATGCTCAATCAGTCAGTCAAAATCAAGCACCAGAATTATATGACATGGTAGAGAGATTATGCGATCGCGTTCGTCTACCAATGCCAGATATCTATATCACACCCACTCCATCAGCCAACGCTTTTGCTACTGGTCGCGATGCCCATCATGCAGCAGTAGCAGTAACTGAAGGGATTATGAGAATTTTACCAGAAGGTGAACTAGAAGGAGTCATTGCCCGCGAACTTAGTCACATCAAAAACCGCGCTCCCTTTACCCAAGCAGTAGTAGCTACAATTGCAGGCGGGATATCTTGGTTAACTCAAATAGCCAGTTATGCTATGTGGTTTGGTGGAGGCTCAAGGAACGAAAATCGCTCCAACCCAATTGTAATGTTATTGACTATTATGTTAGCCCCGGTAGCTGCTAGTATTGTGCAAATGGCAATTTCTCGGACTCGTGAATTTGCTGCTGACGCGGGCGCAGGCAACTTAACTGGTAATCCTCGTGCCCAGGCTCAAGCCTTGCAAAGGTTAGACCAAAACGCTAGACAAATCCCATTAAATGCCAATCCGGCTTTTGCGCCTTTGCTGATTATGAATGGATTTTCGGGCAGATTCATGGCGAATCTATTTTCTACCCACCCATCCACGCCTCTGTGGATTGAAAAGTTGTTAGAATTAGAGCAAAAATTACTGGCATAGTAGATTTAGTCTATTATATCTGTCGCTAAATAGATGAATAAAATCTCTCAAACCTAGACGGATCAGTTATTTCAATCATTTTCTTGAAATAGCTATAAGCTTTACAGAGTTATGGGTTTCGCCTTTTTTTTCTGTTATAAAGCGACAAGTCTAAAGTGTAATTATCGTAATTAGTCAAATTAGGAATAAAAATTATGAGTGAACCAAATATACCAGAAGACAGAGCAATTGTAGAAGTAGAACAAGAATCAAATCAAATTACTTCCACCTCTGGAAGCAGTGATCCTAAACAAGAAACCGAAGAACTGATGGAAGCAATCAAAAAATTGGCTCAGTCAGAAATGGAGGCAGCAGGGGAGTTTACCCGTGATAGCTATATTCAGGCAGTAAAACAAGCAAGGGAAACTATCGAAAGGATTAGACTTATCGATCCCAAACAAATAGAAGAAGCGGGCAAGAAGATAGAGAAAGATATTGAGACCAACTGGGAGACCATGGTTAAGGAAGTCCAGGATTTTGGCGATCGCCTAGTTAAAGCTGGTCAAGCGGCTTGGGATATTTTGATGGCACCCAAAGAATAATAATCAGAGCCAAAACTTATAGAACCCATTCGGTTAAAAGCAACAGGCAAGAGGGACGGCGTATGGTGGCGCATAAAATCCCCCACCAATTTTAAAAATTAGCGTGGGGGATTCAAAGCCAATTCTAGTCTGACTTTTGCCTCTTGTCTCTTGAGTCTTGGGAAGACCGCAGGGAGTTGAAGAATCCCGTGCAGCTAGCCTTAAGCCAGTGTCGGGAGTATGTCAAAACCTATATATACAGGACTTACACAATAGCACTATCTATAGTGATTATGTTGGAAATATTGACCAATTAGTAGGCTATATGTAGCGTAAATGCATAATTCCTGATCTAATCCGGAAAAGCGATCGCGACTTGACTGAATCTGGAATTAATTCTTCTATTCCTGCATTCCTTCGTAGAGCCACCTTGCCAACAAGCGGATACCGTCACTTTGTTTTAGCTCTGCATAGGATGCAGGCGGACGTTTGCCCATTTCTCGCAGTTCCGAAAGTACTGACAAGTAAAAGAACGCCTAACTTGCTTGGTTTTAAAATCTTTGTAGTTGATGCAGGTACAAGAGCATTCCGTTAAAATCTCTCCACCATCCGTTTTAGTAGAAGCCAAGATTTCCACTGAATAAGGCAATCGTAATAGCCAAGAAAGAGGGCTATTAACTACTACATAGCGATAGGGAACTAGTGCATCGTGGAGCATCATGTATGCCCAGTTGACGAAAAGGATGGCTTCTTCGTTCACCTCATCAGAGTGGAACATGGCAATGTTGATATCGCTTTCATACTGGAGAATCATGGTATCGATGATTCCGGAAAACTCATTCGCCATCACATCATGGGCTTTGAGTAGTTCTATAGGAATCTTTGATTCTTTGGGGCTAGGGGTTTGATATGGCAATAAGTAGCGATCGCCTATTTCTTTCTCTTCATTGAGAACTACAGCAAAGTTTTGGTCATTCCACCCTTGAGCAACTACCCTACCATCGCGTTTTACAATAGGTAGGTTTTCTCCTATAGAATTGATTTTTTCACAGACATCCTAAATAAAAGGTAAGGCGTCTCTTTCCGTATCACCCTCCCAAGAGGCCATACTCAAAACTTCTGCTACTGCTTTCCGCAATAAGCGTACATGACATTCTGCAGCTAGTTGATGGCCTAAACAAATCATAATCATTGGGCTGCTACAGGGAGTTCGCGACAGCAGCAAGGCTTCTATTAGAGAAAACATATCATCCTGGGAACACCTTCTTGAAAACTAGACAAAGCTAGACATTGGCCATCGGTGACTGCAAATGATTTCACTACTCACCCGTTTCAATGTGTACTTGCATGGAAAGTTCATGTTCCGCCCATAACTCATGGGTGAGGATTCCCTAAGCGGGCTTTCTTCCATTGAAAAAGTTGAGTCCGTTGGATACGATGCTGTTTAATAAAACTAGCAACTCGTCGCCAATGACTCCAATCATGCTTGTTAACATCCTCCCATATTAACAAGCACTGTGGGATTTTTTCTGATAAATTTAAAACTCTACGACCAATAACTAAAGCAGCAGCAGTGCCACTATTTAGTCCATATTTAGCCATATTAAGACCTCGCCCTGAAGGGCGGGGTTTAAAATCACACTCGTAAAAGCTGGATTGACGCACGATTAATTGAACTCCATACCTTCTACAACGTGACTCTAAAGCTGTTGTGAACATTTCTTTAGAATCAGGGTTTACTTAATAAATAACATTGGCTTTCATCCCAACCTTCTCTTGCAAGATAACGCGGGACTTCCGGCCAAGCAAGTTAAATCGAAATTTAACTTAAAAATTATCAATTATTTACACTGGGCATCCTAGTAAATATAATGATAGAATTTATAATTCAACTAAATTTATGACTAAATAATTATGCGAACCCATTATTGCGGCCAAGTAAAAAGTAATGATATTGGAGAAACTGTTAACCTCTGTGGATGGGTAGACCGTCGTCGCGATCATGGGGGCGTAATTTTTTTTGATTTGCGCGATCGCACAGGTATTGTCCAAGTAGTGAGTAATCCAGAGCGCACCCCCGAATCCTATCGAATAGCTGGCGATATTCGCAACGAATATGTTGTGCAAATCACAGGTAGAGTTAGTTGTCGCCCTGAAGAATCTCTCAACCCTAAACTCCCAACAGGCGAAGTCGAAATCTACGCCGATGACATTTTAATACTCAATAGTTTTGGTAAGCAACTGCCATTTCAAGTTTCCACCAGTGAAGCAGAATCAGTACGCGAAGACTTGCGACTCAAATATCGGTATTTAGACTTGAGACGCGATCGCATGACTCGCAACCTACAACTCCGCCATGAAGTCATCAAAGCGATACGCCGTTTCCTAGAAGACGAACAAAACTTCATTGAAATCGAAACCCCAATTCTGACTCGCTCCACTCCTGAAGGGGCAAGGGATTATCTGGTTCCTAGCCGCGTTCATGCTGGCGAATGGTTTGCCCTACCCCAATCCCCCCAACTATTCAAACAAATGCTGATGGTTTCTGGTTTTGACCGCTACTATCAAATCGCTCGTTGTTTCCGAGATGAAGACTTACGAGCAGATAGACAACCAGAATTTACTCAGTTAGACATGGAAATGAGTTTCATGTCTCAAGATGAAATCCTCCAATTAAACGAGCAGTTGATGGGGTATATCTTCCAGAAAGTCAAAGGTCTAGATTTGCCCCTACCATTCCCACGCTTGACTTATGCAGAAGCAATGGATCGTTACGGTACAGATAAACCCGATACCCGCTTTGGCTTAGAGTTAGTAGATGTCTCCGACTTAGTCAAAGACTCCGGTGTAAAAGTATTTTCTGGTGCAGTTGCTGCTGGTGGGATGGTGAAAGTGTTGCCTATCCCTGGAGGTAATGATGCCATCTCCAATGTCAGAATCAAACCAGGTGGCGATTTGTTTCAAGAAGCAAGTGAAACTGGAGCAAAAGGTTTAGCTTACATTCGCGTCAAAGCGGGAGGTAAAATAGATACTATTGGGGCGATTAAAGACAACTTTACTGACGAACAAAAACAGGAGTTGCTACAACGCACTGATGCTAAACCAGGTCATTTACTATTATTCGTTGCAGATGATGTGAATACTGTGAACAAAACCTTAGACCGTTTGCGGTTAGTAGTAGGTGAGGAGTTAGGATTGATTGACCGCAACAAAATTAGTTTATTGTGGGTGACAGATTTCCCCATGTTTGAATGGAATGAAGAGGAAAAGCGGTTGGAAGCCTTGCACCACCCCTTTACCGCACCTAACCCAGATGACTTGAATGATGTGAAGACAGCGCGGGCACAGGCTTATGATTTGGTATTTAATGGTTATGAAGTCGGTGGTGGCAGTCTGCGGATACATCAACGAGATGTGCAGGAGAAGGTATTTGATGCCATTAGTTTATCCAGTGAGGAAGCTAATAGTAAGTTTGGCTTTTTGTTGGAAGCATTTGAATATGGTACCCCTCCCCATGGTGGTATTGCTTATGGGTTAGATCGCTTGGTGATGTTATTAGCAGGTGAAGAGTCGATTCGAGATGTGATTGCGTTTCCGAAGACTCAACAGGCCAGGTGTTTGTTAACTCTTGCACCTTCTGAGGTTGATAAGAAGCAGTTGGAAGAATTGCACGTTAGTTCAGTTTCTAAGCCCAAGTCTTAGTTAAGATTAACTCAACAGTAGTAGTGCTTTGTCAAGATTCAATTTTATGGTAGTGGGAGCATATTACTCCCGCCCTTTTAAGTAGATAGACAAGTAGGGTGGGCAAATGTTCAGGAAAAAATATCAACCGTAAATCAGTGATATTTGCCCACCTACCCATGAGCTAAACAATACTACCAACTCGGCTTTGCTGAATGACGAGAGCATGACCTTACGCAGTGATATCATGTCTCATATAGAATCTGGTTATATAATATATGTAGATGCAGCTAGGAATAAACTTGGTCTCCTCTGGTAACTGTAACCTGCTACTTGCAATGTCTAATCAACCGGATTTCATATCATTGAACAACCATAATAAACCTTGCTTCTGGGAACCTGCAGGGACGTTGCATGCAACGTCCCTACATTATGGTTAATTAATGCGACTTGATATGACACTATATGTAGACAAGTAGGGTGGGCAAATGTTCAGGAAAAAATATCAACAGTAAATCAGTGATATTTGCCCACCTACCCATGAGCTAACCAATACTACCAACTCCGCTTTGCTGAATGACGAGATCAGGATCTTAGGCAGTGACACTATATGTAGACAAGTAGGGCGGGCAAATCTTAAAGAAAAAATATCAAAATATTACTACTAAAAAATGTGCGTTTTCATCCCTAGGTTAAAACACAGGGCTTTCAAACTTCGTTTTTAAGTAAAGGTTGAATGAGATCCTAAACAGCAAAACGATGAACTATAGAGCATAAACTTAAGTTAATATATTTTTGGCTAATAGCTTCAGCATAATCCTCTGAATAAAATATACCTACTATAGCCACTTTTCCTCCTCGTCTTTTAACTATTTCTACCTGCTGGCTAAATAGTTCTTGAATCGTCATGAATTGAGATTCATTCTGTGGGATAATTAAAACCTCGTATAATTTTACATTTTCATTACTTTTACTCGTATAATCATTCAGCATTCCACCTAATTCTGCAAGTATAAGTTCTTCTTCTTTTGTAATCTGATGATCAGCTTTAACTAATAAGGTTATCAAGTCAATTAACTGCGAAGCTTGCTCAGAAGGAGGAGAGGTATTGAGATAGTTGATTGTCGCTTGTCGAACATCCAATAAACTTGTAATATCTTCAACCTCACCAGTTTTTAAATCAGGAAGTTCTATGTTCCATTTGGATGCAAACTCATGTAAAAGCTTGACTTCTTCTTTGTGCATTTCATTATCAATCGCAGCTATTTTACTGAGAAGAATCAAAATTTCCTTTGCTCCTGTAGGCATAATTAAACTCTTGACTAAATCATTCGCCTCTTTTCGCTCCAAATTAAAAGCTTTCAAAACTAATTTCCAAACATTTTGACCCCGATTTTCCTTTACCCAAACACCTATACCAACTGAAAATCTTGTAGTATAAGATATCAGCTTCACCATACAACTCAGAAGTATTGAAAATTGCCCAAGCAGTATAGCCTTAGCAAGGAAGGAAACAGAAACCATAGAACCTAAGCTTATGGACAATACAGAGATACTTTCTGCTATATTTTTTTCATGCTTTCTTGTCCATAACTTATTGACTACTAAATACTCCTGAACGGCAGTCAGGACAACGCTAATAGCTACTAAAAAATCAACAAATTCTAGGAAAATTTTCATGGCACTTTTAAGATAAAAATCAGTTAGATCAAATCCGCCTAATTACACAAATATTTACCAGCCAGATTCGGGTTTTTGCCTTATTGATTGTGAGTTTTTTTCTCCGGATTTGTTGTATAAGTATACAACTTGCTATTGCTTATGACAATGGCGATCGCCTTATTATCATCCCTACATCTATAGAACCCATTTGAGATCTCCTTACCTAATCATCAGCCTCACAGTTTCTTGGTTTGATCAAAACCCCGCCCGCGAGGGGGGTTTACCGAGCGGGGGGGTATAGAATAAATAGTTCTTCAAGGCCATTACAAGGCCTGAAATTACTTGATATACTAGCTACCTTGCTCGGCTGATTTTACACCTGCAGGGGTTCTATAAACAACTCCACTGCAAGACTCATCAGATTTTTCGCTGCGCGACATGAAACGTCTGCGCAACTTCCCCCCAAACAGAACTTTCAAACGAAACATTGTGGTTTTCCTACGGAATGCGGAGCTAACAGATAGTGAGCGTCGATGGTATCCACTTTCGTGCTTCCATTTATTCCGTCCTACT
>JAJEAQ010000226.1 GCA_022822685.1 Trichodesmium sp. jk18x7bins.61 | reverse complement strand
GTAGATGGGTGCCTATTGAATGATGAAATAGAATCTGTGTCTATAGAGGATGTGGAGATAGGGCTGACTGAGAAGAATTTCTGCTTGTATTGAGCTTGGGTTGGTTGATGATGGTGTTAGGTGGGTGAGTTTAGCTTTGCTGTATGAATGGCATTATGCATGAGAAATGTGAGAGAGAACTCTCCCGAGACTATAATGAGGGCACTTCTAATTCAGAAGATAGGTTTGCTGTCCACACAGGGTTTAAATATCACCTCAGCTCATACCGCGATCGACAATTTGTCGGTTGAAGAATCCAGGGTTGTCGCGTTAGCATAACGGAGTGAGTATGTCAAGGTATTTCTGGATTTAGAGACTGTTTGTCAACTAAATATTAAGACCGGGAGAGTGTTTAATTCTGATGGCCGGCGACGGATAACTAGAATTATGATTAATACAAGGAAATATTGACTCCTCACCCATCCTACGCCAGAATTTCATCTCAGTTTGACAAACAATCTCTTATGTCTTGGAAATTTACTACTAGGAAAACCGAACACTGATTAGCTCATTCATTAATTCTTGTGGCTCTTCTAAGTTATCTGGATCTACATAGTGACATACAGCATCATCTAGGCAAATCAAAGCCCAACCAGACTCATCTATGCTCATCAGTTTATAATCTCCTTGCTGTACAAAAAATCCTTTATGATTACGGGTTTCTGGTTTAACTGTAACTTCATTATTATTAACTGTCATGGTATTGCAACTCCTTAGTTTGATCTCAATTGAGGTTTGATTCTTTTAATTGAACTTGATATAAAAGAGACTATTGAGTTCTCTTTAGTTATCTGAATCAGCTAACTCACTGCTAAAAATAAGTGTTTCAGTCTTCCCAGACTTTCTTTAATTAATATCTGGGTTAATTTGACTACCAGCCTCACATCGTGATGTACCTACTACGATGATCTGCATTGATTTACTCAATTGTTTGCTGTTCAATACAAAAAACGCTATGTTCTTTATTCCGGTAAAACGGGGTGGTTTAAAACCTAGTCTCTGAGTGAATAAAAATTTATTGCCTTTCAGCAATTTTCCGGTTGCAATAAACTATGTACTAAAGTTAAACTAATTTATAACTATAAGTTTTGATACTATCCTATCCAGTCCAAAAACTGTAACCAATAAATCAATTAATCACTGCTTTTGAACTTTTATAAACCTCCCCCGCTGCGATTCCTAACTTGTCTAAATGCCGGATCTCAATGGCGTGCGTTTAGTTGTGCACTTAAACTCTATACAGCAGGTTTGTTAACTGGTTGCATCAAAATTACTACAACGAAAAACTTGCTTAGGCCAAGATTAACACTCTTTCACAGTTCCACAATGAAAACACATTTTTTACTAGGAAACCATCTGTTTACTATCACCAATTCAGAACCCTTTATATTCCCTAGGATTTTGCAAATAACTACTCCTAGTTAACTCAATTCGTAGATAACTTTTTAATCTAAGCTTTCTACTTTTTTAAGTCTAAACTACTAAACCAGCTATGACTTGAAGTTCTTTAATCATAATGCTAAAACTATTATTTTCCAAGCCTTTGCTGGTTCAGCATACATGTATTTAGGAGAACTATATGCTTTGAGGACTTTCCCATTTAATAAGTATTAAATGCTCTCTGAAGTTATGCACATCGTAACATGATTTTTTGGGGGATGCTATAAAGTTTTTATATGAATCATTAAGTTTTTTAAACCATGGTATATTAAACTTTTTGCAGCAGTAAGTATAAACTCAAAAGTGAACGGTGATAGTAGTTTTCATTTAGTTATATTACATAAAATTAGGTTGAAAGGCGCTTATCCAGGATTTACATGGTCTATTAAAATCAGAGAAATTAGTATTTTTTTATTTTAATTTATTGCTGTTCCATTAGAGACTGTTTGTCAAGTAAATATTAAGATAGCTAGAGTGTTGATTATGGTGGGTTACGGCGGATAAGTAAAATTATTTTTAAACCACGCCCGGCGGGGTATTATTACGAGGAGATATCGACCCCTAACCCACCCTACGCCTGAATTTAATCTCAGTTTGACAAACAATCCCTTATGAGTAATAATTGTCCCTAAATAGATACACAAAACCTCTAAAACTTAGACTGAGCAATCATTCCAAGGTTTTAAATCTAGGAATAGCTATAACGTTTACAAAGTAAGGGTTTTTGGCTTTTTATGTTAGAAAGGGACAAACCTAGTAGAAATAGTTTCCTCTGATGAAACAGCAACTAATATTACGTGAGTTCGATGGAAGTTTAATTGCTAAACTTTATATGCAGTAAGCTTCACAGCTGATATTATTCCCTATACTTATTCTCAACTAGCAAAAATTAATGGGAATAAGTGAGGGATTAGTAAGCGATCGCTAAAGCCCTAGAAGATTATATTTCAATAAGCTGGCTTTATTGAAATATAATCTTCTAGGGGCAAAACTTTAAAATGCCTACTGCATAAGGATTTAGAGATTTTTATTTTCGTCGAACTCACCTTAATATTGGTAAGTAGAGTCTAAAATTGATCAAATTTATGTGCGCTCAAGGTTTCAGCTAAATTTATGAATTAGTGTGGAGTTCAGAGCTTGAAATTTCACTTCTAGGTATATTTTGCAGTTATTGCAATACGAATAGTTATCAATCGAACAGCCAACTCTTAACTCGAGTCAAGCTAGGCCAATCACTCCTTCTTTTAGAACCGTCTTTAATATTGCCTTTGATTTCTTCGAGCCAATCTGAGTCAGCCATGATCATTTGCTGTGCCCTCTCTACATGAGGCCTTATTCCCTTCTCTCCTATTTCCAGCATTGCTAAAGCCAAGTTAATTCGGCCTTGTGGATCATCTGGATTGAGTTTAACTCCTTTCTTAGCTGCTTCATAGGCCGAATTCGGTTTTTTCTCTAGTAGATATAACCAAGATAAACTAATCCAGCTATTACTATTTTTAGGAGCACGGTTTGTAATTTCTTTAAATAGGGGAATTAAACTTTGAGGCTCTTCTCCATTTTTATATCTTTCTAGTCCTTGTTCATATAATTCTTCTGGTGTTTCCGTCATAATATTCAAGTCCTTAAATAGTAAAACATTAAGATAATATTGGAGTACGAAACCCAATCATCTCTGATTGGTGATTCCCTAGGGTGGGCGGAGCGAGCGCATAAATTAAATGTTTAGTGTTATACTGATTTAATCATGATACAACCTGAGTAACATTTATATAGTTTTCTTGATTACACTATAGGTAATCTTCTAGTGGGAAGAAAGTAATAAAATTGTGAGAGCTTTAAAAGGTAGGTCATCAATACTTTTGAGGTGACAGTTTCCACACCTATTAAAACTTCCTAATTTATGGACTCATGCTTATTTCTATGACTCAACTGGACTTATTAGTTGAGCTGTTATTGAAAAATATCAGGAATTACGCAAAAGCGCTATATGTAATATAACTACAACTCAAAACTATATATAGCGTTTACAACCCCAAAATGTGTAAGTCCTGAATATATTAACGCTCCAGAGCATTAGAGAGAGCCGACAATTAATCTGAAAGCCTAACTCTTCCAAAGGTCAAACATAATTTCTGGAGATGTCTATTATTAATTTACTGGCCATTTGATTGGCCGATTCGTATTTTCCTCACGTTTTCGGCACAATGTGCGTCAGCAAAACGGCTATCACGGAAATGAATATGGAACACTCCGCCAGGAAAGCTCCTCTGAAAGAGGCACGCTCTGATTTAGGGCTACCATACTGCTTCATAAAACTGATACAAAGCGTCACTTTATGTGACAATTTGATGTAGACTTCCTGCTAAACCGGAACTGTCGGCAGTACTCCGTCTACAGGCATTCACGGTTAAGCCTACCCCATTTCTCAAATTAATTGAGGCATTTCAATTTCGGTCTATGGAAATACCGCACTCTGGGCCTTCAGAACTCCTTAGTTGTCAAGGCAGAGCTTTCACATGACCACAGTTTGAGCAAGTTTTTGATGATGGATAAAATCTATCCACTACTATTACTTCACTATCGTACCATTGACTTTTCTACTCCAGTTGTCCCCAGAATTCATAAAAACCTTGGTCTACAATTGATTGGGCGTGCTTTATGGTTTTTGAGTATTCCCCTGAGGTTTAAATCTTCAATCACAACACTGCCGTGGTTTTTGGCTAAGTATGTTGTTAATTTCTGAAGTGCGTCAGGGCGAATGTTCCCTACTCCCGAACTTTTTAGGTGTTTGAGTTCCCCACTATATTTTTGCAACTTAGTGGTGTGGGTTTGACTTTTCATGTTGCGCAGAACTTTATGTGGCGAAGCACCGCCAACGGCATCTTGCCACATGAAAGGTGGTGGGTAAAATTGTCCACCAGATACTGTACCTATGGCCTGTAAGCCTTTTTGCCTGTTGCCTTGAAAATTTCCGATTTCAGAGAGAGTATTTTCAGTTTCTTCTCCGTAGGGTTATATATAGTATATTGAAGGCCGGGATTCATCCCACACTAGATATTTCCGTTTAGGACAACTCTGGCAGTCTGGTAATTTTAGGTAGAAAAGGACTTACCACAGCCACAGGTTTGGGATGCGTTAGGGTTGGTAAACTGAAAACCACCACCAATTAAAGCATCATTATAGTCCAGCATCAAACCGTAGAGATAAAGGATGCTCTTGCGATCGCAAACTACCTTAAACCCATCATAATCAAAAACCTCATCATCATCTTTAATTTTCCTATGGTCTTCAAAATCCATCATGTAAGACATTCCAGAACATCCGCCTTGACGTACTCCTACCCTTAGGCAAAGGTCTTTTCCTTGCTTTTCTCTCAAAAGTAAAACCTGCTTTAAAGCAGTTTCACTCATCATAATACCTTTTTCCTGAGACTGAGTAGCTTCTATCATTTTTTTTCTGACTCCTTGTAATACTTTGACAATCTCTTGTTCAACTACCCCTGCCAGGATTCTCCATCCGTCACATACGGTTGGTCTTCATTGCGGGGCTTTAATTTAGAGTTATCGCTAATATAGATGAACAAAATCGCTCAAACCTAGACCGAACACTCATTTCACGCTATTTTTAATACATGAATAGCTATAAGCGTTACATAGTCAGGGTTTTCCCCCTTTTTTTCTGTTATAAAGCAACAAGTCTATTTTATACTCTCACACCCATCTATGGAGATAATCCTCTAGTGTCAAGTTATAACTCCCTTACCGAATATCCCCTATCTTGACATATTTCCGACGTGGCGCTTGCGCGAGCTGGTGCGGGATTCTTCTTTCAGGGAGCCGACTGGCTCAAACAGATCAACTCTTAGAAACTTTATTGAGACATTCCCAGCCATGTTGAGATGTCCATGCATGGCTCTACTTTAATGAGGCGTTTACCCAGTTTCCATGCTACATTCTAGGATTTGCCTAAACTGACCGAAAATTTGGGTCTCAAGCCTCCCTCTTAAGCGGGGGACTTTTTGAGGTTGATTTAATACCCCGCCCGCCCCGGCGGGGTTTACCTTAAGGGTGGGGTTTTAATAAATATGCTATAATCTTGTTAGTTTAGAACATAAATAATGAAAGCTAGATATCGTTATCGAATTTATCCCACAACTGCGCCCAAGACCAAATTAGCCCAACTATTTGGTTGTGTGAGGGTGGTGTGGAATGATTCTCTAGCTTATTGTCAACAAAATTATAAATTGGGACAGAAAAAAAACAACTAATAGCGCCAATGGTTGTCTGAAGTATCAAACATTCCATTACAGCAATCTTTAAATGATTTAAACCAAGCTGATCAAAACTTTTTCAAGTCATGCTGGGGAGAAAGAAAGGGTAAACCAGTTAAACCACCAAAATTCAAAAAACGGAAGTCTAGACAAACTGCCAGATTCAGAAGAGATGGATTTAAAATACATCAACATAAAGTGTATGCCGCCAAAATAGGTAAGATTAAGATTATTTGGTCTGGGGAGTTGCCTGCCCAACCAACTTCAGCAACAGTGATTAAAGACTCAGCTAATAGATATTTCATTAGTTTTGTAGTTGAAATTCAACCAGAAAAATTACCAAAAACTCAGAGTGTTGGTATTGATTTAGGAAGAAAAACTATTGCCACCTTCAGCAATGGGAAATAGATGCTCCCAAACCATTAACAAAAAGGATTAAGAAGTATAGAAAATTAAGTAAATCATTATCAAAGAAAACATGCATGGTCTAAAAGAACCGAAAAAGCTAGACTCAGAAAAGCTAAATTTTACGCCTAGTTAAAAGATACTCGCACAGATTTCTTATTTAAACTATCAACTAGAATTATTCACCAGAAGCAAGTAATAGTTTGGGAAGATTTGAATGTGTCAGGTATGGTAAAAAACCAGAAACTGTCGAGAGCAATAAGTGATTTAGGCAGGCGACAGTTTCGGACATTTTTAATAGGTTTTTGGAATCTCCGCGCCGTAGGGCCGGAGAGGATGTCAATTAATCAAGAAGGGAAAATACCCACCGATTGCTTCACTTTCACAGGCTTAGTCTATGGCAGTTCTTAATCCTTCAACAATTCGTAGGTTACAAAATTTACAACAGGTTCCTAGTGTGTGGGAAGGCGATCGCCGTCCCCTCTCAGATTCAGATTCTGACTCAGAATTAGAGTTAGAGACGACAAATGAATGTATTATTTGGGTCGATGGCTCTCATGGAATGGTCCGAGCAATGGACATGGTGAAACCAGAAAAAGGCCCAGAAGCAATTGTTCGGACACTACTACGAGCAATGGAAAATCCTCAAAGCCCTGCTCCAGCAATTCGGCCACAAAAAATTGTAGTCAAAGACCGAGAAATTCAATTTTTTCTCAGAGGAGTTTTACAGGATCTGGGAATTACAATTGATTATGTACCAGATTTACCTCTAATTGATGAAATATTTCGGGGACTTAAGGAAGTAGCAGACAGTCGGCCTCCTCAGTTACCTCCTGAGTATTCGGAGGCCATGCTTGAAAAAGCATATCAAATTTGGGATGATGCTCCTTGGGAAATATTAGGAGAGCATCAAATCATCTCTATAGAACTTAATAAATGGGATATCAACAATCTCTATGTCTGTGTATTGGGTAAATTGGGCATGGATTATGGTGTTTTGTTTTATCGTTCTTTAGATTCTCTCAGACGGTTTAGGCAACGAGTAGCTTATGAAAAATCATTTGAAGATTTAGAAGAAGCTTTTTTAGGACAAGATTGCTTGTTTATTACCTACGAGAGTTTTCAGGAAGAGGATGACGAGAATGAGGATGTAAATTACCAAAATTTGTCAGCATCAGAGATTAAGCCCAATTTTGGTAATTTACATCCTCTAGAAGGTGTCAGAGCTATATTGTATGAGGAAGAAGCAGCTACAACATTAGTTGCTATAGAAGCATTACATCGCTTTTTGCGAGCCTACCGCAAGAAGATGCTAGGTAATAAGTTCCCTAGCATTAGTAGTCGCTACCGCATTCCCATACCACAATCAACTGAGGTGGTCTCAGTTAAGGTGACAACTATGCCAGAGGTAGCAGATGAATTATATGAAATGGCTGCTGAGGCTGATACGGAAGGAGATGAAGAAGTAGAAATTGAAATGCCGATGCTCAAGGATGATTTAGTGCCACCAAATTCATTCCTCAGCTTGGGAGTAGTGCCTTGGGAAACAGTCAAGTATCTTAGAAGTAATACCAAGCTATATCAGGCAGCAGAGGTAGATATTGAAGATTCAGGAGAAGGCTTACCAATAGTTTTAATTCAAACTTCTCTCCCAAAAGCCACCAAATTGATTGAAGATTTACAAGCATCTGAGGGACTTCATGGTATTGGATTTAATCTAGGGGAAGACCTTATGGAGGAAACAAATTACGATTTGGGTATATTGAAAACCTATGATGGTGTACTACATTTATTTGGTGAATTTGTGCAAAATGACCCAGTACATCACGAAGCTATGCAAAAATGGGACCAGCGTTGTCTGGCAACTAATGGTTGGTGTGGTTTGATTATTGCTAGGGGAATCGCAGGTGCTTCTCGTGGTCAACCAGAGTTTAAGGATATGATGGCTTTGTTTGAAGTCCGAGCCTTCTCATCTCAAGAATTGGGTATAGGGCCATTACAATTAATGCCAGTATCGTTTTAGTTAAATCAAAAGTGCATTTTTTGTCAAAACTTTTTTTTGAGAGAATTATTAAAATTCGTAAATAAACTGAGTAAGGAAGTAAATAATGCGAGTTGCGATCGCAGGTGCAGGATTGGCAGGTATGGCCACAGCAGTAGAGTTGGCCGATGCGGGGCATCAAGTAGAAATATTTGAGTCTCGTCCTTTTGTGGGAGGAAAAGTAGGCAGTTGGATAGATGCAGATGGGAACCATATTGAAATGGGTTTACATGTTTTCTTTGGCTGTTACTATCAACTGTTTGAGTTAATGAAAAAAGTCGGAGCTTTTGAACAGCTTCGCCTTAAAGAACACACTCATAATTTTATTAACAAAGGAGGCCAAACAGGAACACTAGACTTTCGCTTCTTGACTGGAGCACCTTTTAATGGTTTGAAGGCATTTTTTACCACATCTCAGCTATCTGTGCAAGATAAGTTACAAAATGCGATCGCTTTGGGGACTAGCCCGATAGTCAGAGGGTTAGTAGATTTTGATGGGGCAATGAAGACTATTCGCCATTTGGACAAAGTTAGCTTTGGAGAATGGTTTCGTGGCCAAGGTGGGTCGGAAGGAAGTATTAAGCGAATGTGGAACCCTATTGCTTATGCTTTGGGATTCATTGATGCAGATGATATTTCCGCCCGATGTATGTTGACAATATTCCAATTCTTTGCTGCAAAAACAGAAGCATCAGTGCTGCGGATGTTGGAAGGTTCCCCCTATGAATATCTCCACAAAGCAATTATTCGATACTTGGAGGCACGGGGAACTAAAATCTACACGAGAAGACGAGTTAGGGAAATTAGGTTTACTGAAAATGATAGGGAAACTCGTGTCAGTAATATACTTGTAGCTAGTGGGGATACAGAAGAAACTATTACTGCTGATGCTTATGTCTTTGCTTGTGATGTGCCTGGTATTCAGCGCATTTTACCCCCTGCTTGGAGGAAGTGGCCAGAATTTGACAATATATATAAATTAGATGTAGTTCCAGTAGCAACAGTACAGTTAAGATTTGATGGTTGGGTGACAGAGTTACATGATAGTGAACAACGCCGACAATTAAATCATGCTACTGGTGTTGATAATTTACTTTATACTCCAGATGCAGATTTTTCCTGTTTTGCTGATTTGGCATTGACAAGTCCAGGAGATTATTATCGTCAAGGACAAGGTTCTTTATTACAGTTAGTACTAACGCCTGGAGATCCTTTTATTAAGGAGAATAATGAGGCGATCGCCCAGCATGTCTTGAAGCAAGTCCATGAACTATTCCCTTCATCACAGGAATTAAATAAGACTTGGTATAGTGTGGTTAAATTGGCTCAGTCTTTGTATCGAGAAACCCCTGGAATGGATTTATATCGTCCTCAGCAAAAGACTCCAGTACCTAACTTTTTTTTAGCAGGTAGTTATACCCAACAAGATTACATTGACAGTATGGAGGGGGCAACTATTTCTGGAAGGCAAGCTGCTCAAGCAATTTTGGCCAATGTAGAAAATATCTTGGGAAGATTCTCTACAGGACATTATGGGAATATTAGTAGCAGTTAGTGGTTAATTGACAATTGACAATTGACAATTATCAATTATCATCAGACGATGCAAAACTAAACTAGGTAAGAATGGTCAGTTTTTACCTAATGAATGGTCAGCTCGCGTCAGGGACGATTATTAGGTAGCCTGGGAATCAGGGTGTCTATACCTAAAGGCAGGCGATCGCCTGTGATGTAGGCGATCGCTCAAAACAAACCTGAGAGGATGTCAATGGATTAGTAAAGTTGGAAGCCTACGCCACTGAGCCGAGCAACTATTATCGAAGCCAACATCACCTTAATGAGGCGTTATCACAAACGCATAAATAGAAATTGCTTCAAAGCAATTTCTATCTAATTACTACGATTTAACGATAATCTAATCACATGACTGATTGGCTAGAACATAGTGTACAGATAGAGGTAGCTGCTCCAATTGATTTGGTATGGAATCTTTGGTATGATCTAGAACAAATGCCTCAATGGATGAAGTGGATTGAATCTGTTCAAGTTTTGGAGGATAATCCAGACTTATCTAAATGGAAACTAGCAAGTGGTAATCTTCGGTTTAGCTGGCTTTCACGGATTTATAAAATAGTTCCCCATCAAATCATTCAATGGGAGGCTGTGGATGGTTTACCGAACCGAGGGGCAATCCGTTTCTATGATCGCCATGGCAGTAGTGTAGTCAAATTAACTGTAGCCTACGGAGTTCCTAGGTGGTTAATTAAGATTATGGACAATTTGTTTGTAGGTAGGATAGTAGAATCTACCCTAATGGCAGATATGGAAAGATTTCGTAATTATGCTATTGCTATATATCAGAAAGAAGCAGGAATCAGCCAGAAGTAAGTCTAAGAATCCTGTGTTGTTGCCTCAGTGCTATGTCGGGAGTATGTCAATTTCAAAATTACTTACCAATCAAGGTCTAAAGAAAGATTAATGGTCATTTTTTTCTTTCCAGGAGGGACTGCTGTAATACAAGCACAAATCGTTTGACCATCATCAATTTCTACCTCACAAGCATGACAAGAACCCATTAAACAGCCTGTAGGAATAACCACTCCTGCACGTTCGGCTACTTCCAGAAGAGGTTCTCCTACTTCTGCACTAACGCTAATATTGTCTGGTAAGAAAATTATCTCCATATTCAGCAATGATTATTTAGTTATTAATACAGGTTTGAGGTTTAAGTGATGATTAACTTGATCTGAAATTGAATCTAAAATTATTTCTCGTTGTTCTCTATAGTTAGCGATACCAGTCGGCAAACCTTCGAGACCTCGTTTTTTACGCAAGAGGTTTAACCAAGAACGACGCCAAGGGCCATTATCAAAAATGCCATGTAAATAGTTACCCCAGACAGACTGATAAATATTAATCAGACCTATATCAGAATCATTAAATAAAGGTTTAGCTAAATCTGGATTTGTCACCATGCTCTTACCTTGATGAATTTCATAACCTGTAACTGGTAGACTGCCTAGAGGATAATTAGCAATCACTTGTCGTTGACGAGCAATTTTCCGAGGAGCAATTACAGTTCTTAATGGCAGTAATCCTAATCCTTGATATTGCCCTCTTTTTCCTTCTAAACCTTGAACATCAACTAACACTTCACCAAGCATCTGAAAACCACCACAAATTCCCATAATTGTGCCTCCTGCAGCTTGGTAGTTTTTGATAGCTTCTGCCATGCCACTTTCTTGCAATACTAATAAATCTTTAATTGTAGTTTTAGTACCAGGAATAATTACCGCATCAGGATAACCCAAATTATCATGAGGAAGGAGATATTTAATATTGACACTAGATTCTGCATCTAAAGGATCAAAATCAGTAAAATTAGAAATCCTTGGTAATTTAATAACTGCAATTGTAATTTCAGCTTGAGATTTATTAGGACGTTGCTCTAAGATACTCAAAGAATCTTCAGCAGGAAAGACTTCATCGAGCCAAGGAATCACACCAATAACAGGAATATTAGTTCTTTCTTCTAACCATTTAATACCTGAATCCAAGAGCGATCGCTGCCCTCTAAATTTATTAATTACTATACCTCTAATTAAATCTCTTTCTTCTGCTTCTAGTAGCTCTAAAGTGCCAATAACATGAGCAAAAGCACCCCCTCGGTCAATATCTACTACCAAAATTGTAGCAGCATTCAAATGTTTTGCTACTCGCATATTTGTTAAATCTCGGTGCTTGAGATTTATTTCTGCGGGGCTACCTGCTCCTTCACAAATTATCATGTCAAATTCTGAAGATAAAAATTCTAAAGAATCTTGAATAGCCTCCCAACCAATATCAAAATATTCCTGATAATAATCTATAGCTCCCACTACACCTACCGCTTTTCCTTTGATAATTACCTGAGATGTCATATCTCCTTGAGGCTTCAGTAAAATGGGATTCATTTCAACTATTGGAGTCACACCAACTGCCCAAGCTTGTACTGCTTGAGCATATCCTATTTCTCCGCCAGTAGATGTGACATAAGAATTCAAAGCCATATTTTGCCCTTTGAAAGGAGCTACTCTCCAACCGCGACGTGATAAAATTCTACAGATGGCTGTAGTTATCAGGGATTTTCCTGCATGGGAGGTAGTTCCTACCACCATAATTGCTTTCATAGCTTTTTGTATAATGCTTTTGATTGAATAACTTAGTTAGGTGGACTTAATATTGCTCTGGACTGAGGGAATGACGCTATACTAAAGTGTCAACAAAGGTCATGTAGGTGCGAACTATACAGATTTTTTTTAAGCTTCCCCACGCTCCGATTCCCCATCCGTCTAAACTGTGGGGAGGAATTGTAGGCGTTTAATTCTGCATGAAAAAACGAATCATGGAGATCATCCTTGAGTGTCAAGTTACGAGTCAAAATGTCGCCAATTCTGCAAAGATGTCCTTTCTGCCAGCACCGTAATAGGGATTGAAGAGCAACTGAGAAGTTTGAAATACTCAGTAGTTCGTACCATGCAGAATCTCATGCGGTAGACAATTGCTTAGGAAAAGTCACCTGATCTTTACAAGCCCCATCCCTCTACATGATGGGTAATTAGCAAATCGTACACTAAAGAAATTCAGAAGTATATTAGCCCCGAATCTGAACGTACTCCTGTGGAGGAGCTACGAAAGGCAGAGTAGAAATACATCTTCTAAAAATCTAGACAGTTTGGAAAATATTATATAGTAATCTACTAGGAGAAATATCACCCTCAAAAATTTCAGTGTCTTGCTCTGGAGCAGAGAAAGCTAAGTTTTGGGTTGCAAGTTGAAACAAAATATTCTACAACTATATTAATTTGGTTAAGGGTAACTGGTTTTCCCACTCATCCAAATTTCACTTTGTAAGGTTTGATCTAAGTTTTATAGAGTAGAGAACGAAAAATATGGCATTATCTGTTGGCACTACAGCACCAGGATTCACGACAAAGGATACTAACGGCAACACTCTTTCCTTATCTGATTTTGCTGGTAAAACAGTAGTTTTGTATTTTTACCCCAAAGATGATACTCCTGGTTGCACAAAAGAAGCTCAAAGCTTTCGAGACAGCTATGCTGAATATCAAGGTAAAGATATGGTTGTTCTCGGTGTAAGCATGGATGATGAAGCCTCCCACAAAGCTTTTACTGAGAAATATGGTCTGCCATTCCAATTATTGGCAGATACTGATGGTACTATCACTAAAGCTTACGATGTTGATGGTGGTGGATATCCTAAGCGTGTCACCTATATTATTGATGCTGAAGGTAAGATTTATCATGTTGATGATAAAGTCAAAACAGATAGCCACGCCAAAGATATTTTAGAAGTCATTGGCACGAAATAATTAGCTGACTCTGGGATTCATCCCACGGCGCGGCTATAGCTTGCCTCCGTCAGGAGGCAAATGCTCACTCTAAAATCATAAATTTAAAGAATAAAGTGGGGGATGAGGCGTACCTCACTATAAAACGCCCTCAATGGGGATACCCCGCTCAGGAAGTTCTGACCGTCTTAAAGAGATCAGAAGCTTACACTAAAAGCAAAAGCGTTAGTGTAGAAGCGTCACTTTATGTAAGTCGTTTAGAACTAGAATATTTTCTGGATAAATACTTTTTTTACCAATTACCTGTAGAGTCATCTACAGGTTTATTTATTGTATATTGATTGTCGCGAATATTAGTTTTAGAAGAGAAATTATGAGTACAGATATCCTCACTTATCTCGGTCCAACAGAATTTATAGTAAATCAATCTACTGTCATCACAGGTAAATTTCATCCTGAACAAATCAAGAGTATTTCTTTAGCAGCAGAAGCTCAATATCCTTTAAATGTTACTATCAATTCAAATCTGGGATTATGGCATACAGCTTTAAGCACAGGATTTAATTCACCAGGAAATCCTTGGCTGCAACTAAGAGGAATCGATAAAAAAAATACTATTGTTAATGAACAAACTATTAATATTACTGTTAAATCTGAATCAAATCTAGAGCAATCATTAAGATTAATTACTATTACAGATACTTTTTTCAATAAAAGTTAGGAGATCCAGCTAATTTAACTGCTACAGAAAAAGCCAAGATATCAGTAGGTCAAACTTATCAACTCTATAATTATAAATTAGTTGATAATTACCTACAAGTAGCACTGACAAATAGTATTCCACCTATTGGAAAATTTGGCTATTTTAATCCTAAGCATCTACAGTTATCTCAAGGGGCAAAAATTCTCTACTTAGATCGTGCTGACTTACCTGAGTTGCCTCCACCACAAGCTTTGTTATGGGTGAAAGAAAGAACTCAAATCAAACTCAAACCAGAATCATTATCTGAACTAGCACCTGCTCAACGAATTGAATTATCTCCTGGAGAAATCTATACTATCAGAGGTTATGCCAGTGTAGAGGGACATTTTCGAGTATCTTTAACTGAAGCCATACCAGGTTTTAGCGATACAGGATTTATTGAACCGCAAGATGTGGAAATTATCAGACAGGGAGAGATAGTAAAACATAGTCAGACAGCGATCGCTCTAAAAATTCTCAACAATACCATTATTAAAAAGCGACCAATTAACGAAGCATATCTCAAACCAGAGGAAAAACTCATTCTACGCAAGGGAATGGTTTACAGTGTCTCCAGCTACACTTATGAAAATCAGCACATGAAAATTGTACTAACAGAAAACTTATATGACTTTGGTAATGTGGGGTATGTTTATCCAGATTTTGTTCAGTTAACTGAAGGTAACCGAGCTTTTGCTACTGCTACTACGCTGCAATTTTTAGGCCCCACAGAAGTTTTAGTAAATCAGTACACTCTTCTCAAGGGTACTTATGATTCTAGTCATGGAAAAACAGTAACTGTGACTGGGGAGGATAAATATCCATTGCCTGTGAATCAAGATGCAAAATCAGGCTCGTGGACAGTCAAATTAAGTCGCGGATTTAATACGGAAGGTACTCGCTGGTTACGTAGGCAAAATATTGATAATAAAGGAAATGTTATTAACAGTAAAGTGTTAAAGTCGACGCCCAATATTATTCGGGGCGCCTCGACTTCAGAACCCCCTGTGAGACTTTCACCTCATCCGGCTCCTAGTTAGTCTAGGATTTCTCCTTACTCATGTGTTCATAATGATGACAATGGCTGTGGAGTGCCTCAAGCTTCCCCGGCTTCCAATTATTATAGTAGCCATCCTTATGGTGTAGTTCTACCTTATCTCCAGGCATAAACCGTAATCCACAAGCCTCACATGTATAG
>JAJEAQ010000439.1 GCA_022822685.1 Trichodesmium sp. jk18x7bins.61 | reverse complement strand
TGTTCTACAAAACTTCGGACCATACTGTGGCAAACAAACAATAAATCTCCGACCAAAACTCACAAACCAACCCTATCCTATTATTTTATTTGGAGGTATGAATGGTGGAGGAAAAACTACTCTTTTAGATGCCATTCGTCTGGCACTTTATGGTCATCGCGCTCAATGTTCAACCAGGGGAAATTTGAGTTATAGCAACTTTCTTTCCCAATGCGTTAACCACAATACTCCCCCTACAGAAAAAACCCGCATTGAGTTAGCTTTTGAACATATTCAAGATGACCAACTTGTCGAATATCGTATTGTTCGTACCTGGGAAAAAAATCCTAAAGATGGAAAAGATCGTCTAGGAATTCTTAATGGCGAATGGCCTGATTATTATCTCACAAATACTTGGGATGAGTATATAGAAAATCTCTTACCCTTGGGAATTTCTAATTTATTTCTGTTTGATGGAGAACAGGTAAAAGAATTAGCTGAATTAAAAACACCTCCACCTTTCGTAGTAGAGGCAATTCAATCATTATTGGGACTAGAATTAGCCGAACGCCTGGCAGCAGATTTAGATATTTTGGTGACTCGGAAAAAGAAACAACTTGCTAGAACTAATGAAATAGCAAATTTAAAAGAAATTGAACAAAAACTAGAGAAACAAAAAGAAGATTTTACAGATGCTAAAACAAAATTAGAAGACTGGCAGGAGCAATTAAAAAAAGCTCAACAAGAACAGCAAAAAGCAATGAGAAAGTTTATTTCCGAAGGTGGAAAAATCGCTAAGGAAAGAAGTCAGTTAGAGCAAAAAATCAAAAAAGTAGAGTCTGAGATGGATAATACTCGTCAAGGAATGATCAAATTGGCAGCAGGTGTTCTTCCTCTGGCTCTAATTTCTCCTCTTTTAGAGCAAGCAAGTTCTCAGGGTGATGCAGAGATTTTGCGCCATGAAACAGAAATTGCTTTGGGTGCTTCTCAGGAAAGAGATAAACGTCTACTTAATTATTTGAGTGAGTTGTCTATTTCTAGTAGTGACATTAGCAAAGTTCAAGAGTTTATGAAGCAGGAAAATCTTGCTCTTGAGGAGGAAATTAATAACGTTAAACAACCTTGGTTATTAGCAGATGAGGGGGCACTAACTTTACTGGGAAGTTTGTTGCGCGATGGAATTGAAAATTCTCAGGGAAATGCTCAGGAAAGTTTGACTCGTTTACAAGATTTGGAGATAGAAGTGAATAATTTAGGAAAACAGTTGGCGACGGCTGCATCTCCAGAAGCTTATGAAAATTTGAAAACTGCTTTAGAGGAGGCGCAAACTAATTTGGCAAGGGTAGAGGTTGCTTGTGAAAATGGTGAACGGGATTGTAGAAGGTTGCATAATACTATTACCAGAACTAAGAAAGAATTATCTAGTTTTACTGATGAAACTATTGAGCGTCACAATATCCAACATATTATTGAATCTTCTGTAAAGGTTAAGCAAACTTTGCAAGTATTTAAGGAGAAGTTAATCCTGAAAAAGTTGAATAAGTTAGAGACGGAAGTGACTGAGTGTTTCCGCTATCTGCTACATAAATCAGATTTAGTTAATCGCGTGGCTATTGACACTCATTGTTTTAGTCTTTCTCTTTACGATACTCAAGGGCAACTTGTACCTAAACATCGCATTTCTGCTGGAGAAAAACAGCTTTTGGCAATTTCTTTTTTGTGGGGTTTAGCCAGGGTTTCGGGTAGGCGTTTACCTGTGGCTATTGATACACCTTTGGGTAGGTTGGATTCCTCTCACCGTCAGAATTTAGTTGAACGTTATTTTCCTTCTGCTAGTCATCAAGTTATCCTTTTATCTACTGATACTGAAATTGGCAAAGCAGAGGTGGAAAATCTCCGTAGTCTGCAAGCAATTGCTCATGAATATTTACTGGAGTATGACTCTCAACAAAATCAAACTCAGCTCAAAAAAGGCTATTTTTGGTAAGGAAAAATTTTTTCCGACTTTTTCTTCTCAACCTCTTGACTTTCTCCAGCTATTGACATATTATACAAGTATAATGGGAATATTAATGTATTGAATTATAAGTGAATATTCCCATTATACAATATCTATACCAATAATTTACCAATAACTCTATCGTTAGTCAACCCCTACTCACCAACATTTTTTTCATCAAAAATATTTACTGAAGACTCCTGTTATACAAATGTTAGCAGTGAGAGGAAAGCAACTAGATTAAATTACTTAACTCTAAAAACTATGAATTATTTTGAGGACAAGACTTCTTTGTGAGGTTAAATCTACTGAAGACTGGGAAATATCAAAAAATGATCATTGTATAGATTTGATTGATTCAGATATTGCTTGAGAAATTTTAACTAACTTTCTTTTGTTTAACGCGCCTCACCAAAACTATAAGTATAACTATCTGATTTATGCAAATGTTTACAATTCTTGTAATTAATACCTTGAATAGTTTCCGTCTCAATTTTGATGTTAAAGTTGCCAGTCTTTCTAATAGCTACTCGACCTACAAGTGATAGGATAGCTAAGTCTAAAACTCACCTTTTTTCTCAGGAAATTCTGACCATTATTACAGACTGTTTGTCAAACTGAGATGAAATTCTTGCGTAGGGTTTGCCCAGGGGTCGATATCTCCTCATAATACCCCGCCCTTACGGGCAGGGTTTACCTTAAGGGCAAAGTTTAAATAAATAATTTTAGTTGTCCGCCGCCGGCCACCAGAATTCAAAACTCTAGCTATCTTAATATTTACTTTACAAACAGTCTCTTAATAACTGTAGTTGCCCACACAGTTTCGCTCCGCGACATGAAAAGGGCAACTCCTCCTAAGGGAGGAGCTACGCTAACAGTGTGGTTACATCACCAATTAATAACTAAATAGAGCAATTTAAACCACCAGATTTTTGACTAAAACGAGCATTCTCTCGGTAATCAATCGGGCAATCTATAACTGCAGGAACATCTTGAGCCAGAGCTTCTTTGAGAGTAGGAATTAAATCTGCTACAGATTCAACTCGATAACCCTTCAAACCAAAACTTTCAGCAAACTTCACAAAATCAGGATTGCCGAACTTAATAAAAGACGACTGACCAAAATGGTCTTCCTGCTTCCACTCAATCAAACCATAACCACCATCATTAAAAATCAAAGTAACAAAAGCCGTACCCACTCGTAAAGCAGTTTCCAGCTCTTGACAATTCATCATAAAACCACCATCCCCAGTTGCAGCCACCACCTTACGGTCAGGATGGACTAACTTAGCAGCGATCGCTCCTGGAATCGCAATACCCATCGAGGCAAACCCATTAGAAATCAAACAAGTATTAGGGCGATCGCAATGGTAATGTCTCGCAATCCACATTTTATGAGCACCAACATCAGAAATCACAATATCTTCCGGCCCCATAACTTGACGTAAATCATAAATTAGTTTTTGAGGCTTAATCGGAAACTCACTATCTTTACCATACCCTTCATACTCAGACCTAATTTTTTCTCTAATTTCTGAGACAGACGGACTTAATTGATTCATCCCCTCGGAACGTCGCAAAATTTCATTCAAAGAATCCGAAATATCTCCAACTATTTCAGCCATTGGAATATAACTACTATCAATTTCCGCTGTTTCAGCCCCTATATGAATAATCGGAATTTCACCTTGAGGATTCCATTTTTTGGGCGAATATTCAATCAAATCATAACCAACTGCAATAACCAAATCTGTCTGGTCAAAAGCACAACTAATATAATCTCGTAGTTGTAATCCTGTCGTCCATAAAGATAAAGGATGAGTGTAAGGAATCACTCCTTTCCCCATAAAAGTATTAGCAACAGGAATATTTAATTGTGTTGCAAATTCAGTTAAAGCTTCACTAGCATTAGCGCGAATTGCTCCATTTCCGACTAAAATCAAAGGATTTTCAGCTTTAGAAATTGCCGCGGCTGCTTCATTCATACTCTGATAAGCAGAATATGATTTTTCTTGCTTATCTCGATTCAAAGGTTGCCCTTCCACAGACATTGCTGCAATATTTTCTGGTAAATCAATATGAACAGCTCCTGGCTTTTCCTTTTGAGATACTTTAAAAGCTTTACGGATAATTTCTGGTGTATTACTAGGGCGAACAATTTGAGCATTCCATTTAGTTACCGGAGAAAACATTGCCACCAAATCCAAATATTGGTGAGATTCAATGTGCATTCTATCGGTACCAACTTGACCTGTAATTGCGACTAATGGTGCGCCATCTAAATTAGCATCAGCAACACCAGTCATTAAATTAGTAGCACCAGGCCCCAAGGTTGATAAACAAACTCCTGCTCTTCCAGTCAGACGACCGTAGACATCTGCCATAAAAGCTGCACCCTGTTCATGTCTGGTGGTGATAAATTTTATTGAGGAATTTTTCAGAGCTTGTAGAATATTTAGATTCTCTTCTCCAGGTAATCCAAATACATATTTTACACCTTCATTTTCAAGGCATTTAATCAATAATTCTGCAGTATCCATTTCTATTTTCTCCTTTGCTCAAAGCTGGTAGGAAACTAATACAATTTTTTTGTAAAAATGAGCGTAATAATAGTTGATAGAGGATGTTTTTAAAGTTTTTTATCTATCTATCAAAAATTTTTCTAATATCCAGTTTTTTCTCTGAAAGAGAGAATTTTATGGATGAATGATAGAGAATTTTAACACAAAAACCCTACTTACTTGCCAAACATCATCTCCAACTCGAAAATGATTTTTTTTTAGCTGTTGTGTCAGCTTAAATAGAAAGAAAATTACCATATACTCAGCACTAATTTTAAGTGGCTTTGCCAAATTAATTTAATATAAAATTAACCTCAAAAACTGGTTTCACAAAGGGCAAATTTACAACTAATTTTGCTGAGATATTTCATCTAGATAATTCCAGGTATGACAGTATTTTAGGTAATTGCCATCAACCAAAATTTTGTCACAAAAGGCTAGTTTTTTTCTCTCTCCCTAAAGTAACAAAAGTGGGATAGTATCTCACACTTATCAATTATTTTACCCAAACTGTCTTAATGTTCACAAATTCCAGAATTCCTTCTCTACTTAATTCTCGACCATAGCCAGAGCGTTTAATTCCACCAAAAGGTAGACGAGGGTCAGATTTAACTAAACCATTGATAAAAACTGCACCTGCTTCCAATTCTGACACTAACCGATCTATCTGTGTTTTGTCTGTAGTCCAGGCACTTGCACCTAATCCAAAGGGTGTGCTATTTGCCAATTTGATTGCTTCATCAATATTACTAACTTGAAAGACTAAGGCCACAGGACCAAAAAATTCCTCTTCATAAGCAGGAGAATCTACTGGAATTTCAGCAATAATGGTAGGTTGGTAAAAATTTCCGGGACGATCAGATAAAATATGGCCACCTGTAAGAACTTTTGCTCCTTTTTTAACAGAAACTTCTACTTGAGAGCTTAACTCTTGAAGAATATTTGGAGTAGCCAGAGGACCAATATCAGTATCTGGCAACATAGGATCTCCTACTTTTAAAGCTTCAAATTTTGCTTTCAGGCGCTGTTGAAATTCCTCAGCGATCGCCTCTGCCAAAATAAAACGTTTGGCAGCAATACAAGATTGGCCATTATTTAACATCCTAGCTGTAACTGCAGTAGAGACGGCAGCTTCTAAGTCAGCACTTTCTAATACTATAAATGGATCGCTACCTCCCAATTCCAGAACTGTTTTTTTGATAGATTTTCCTGCGATAGCTGCTAAAGCAGCACCTGCGGGTTCACTTCCCGTTAAAGTACCTGCTTTAACTCGCTCATCTGCCATAATCCCTGCTACTTGATCTGAACCTATTAATATAGTTTGAAAAACACCTTTTGGGAAACCTGCTTCTGTGAAAATCGATTCTATAGCCAAGGCACACTGGGGAACATTAGAGGCGTGTTTCAATAAACCGACGTTTCCTGCCATTAAGGTTGGTGCTGCAAACCGGAAAACTTGCCAAAAGGGAAAATTCCAGGGCATGACAGCTAGTACTAGGCCGATTGGTTGATAGCGGACAAAAGATTTACTAGCATCGGTTTGTACTGATACATCAGCCAGAAAATTAGCTGCGTTTTCTGCGTAGTAGCGACAAACTAAGGCACATTTTTTGACTTCAGCGGTCGCTCCACTCAGAGTTTTACCCATTTCCAGAGTAATTATTTTGCCGAATTTTTCAGCATTTTTTTCCAATATTTCGGCTGCTGCTAATAACCATTCTCCACGTTTACCCATAGAAATTTGACGATATTGACAGTAGGTTTGCGCAGCCAATTCTAGTTTAGCTTCTATTTCTTGATTTGTGATTGGTTCAAAAGTTTTCAGTATTTCTCCTGTTGCTGGATTAACTGTAGCGATCGCCATCTTTTCTGCTCCTTAAAAAAACAAAACCATCCTCTGACTAAGTCAAATTTTATTAAAGTTAATAGATTATCCTTCTGGATATTTATTTCGTCCAAAATTTTTGTCAGTTTTCATTGACTTTGTGATGATTTCTTCTCCATCATAGCTATTCAAAATAGCCAACCAGCTTAATTCTTAACTATCTTTTATAATCTTTAATAATTATCAACACAAGTACCTAGTGCCACTCGGTGGAAGTCAAAAGTTAAAAATATTGATTGGTAAGGCTTTCAGTATTTTGTTAATGGTGGGTTATTTCGGCCGTGCTGCATGAGTGAGGCTTAGACAAAAATGAGGCTGAAAATAGCCTCAAAGCTAGACAGGGAAAAGGCATAGGATGGGTGAGGGGTCAATATTTCCTTGTACTCATCATAATTTTAGTTGTCCGCCGTCACCCATCAGAATTAAACACTCTAGCTATCTTAATATTTAGTTGACAAACAGTCTTTTAGACAAAACCGAGACATAAAATAGCCTTCAAGGTAGACTGGGAAAATTTTTGAGGTCAAAAAGGTATAAATCCAGAACTGACAAGGCTTTGACTGCGGAATGCAGAGCTAACAGCCATCTTTATAGCTTCAACTTTTTCCTTTGTTGAGACTGACTTTCAGGCGTTTTCTAGACCAGAAAATTTATAAGTAACATTAGTACACTACGGCAGAAATGCACCTACCGTTTTTTATTCAAGGTTCATTACTTAGTCTTTGCACAATCTAAATAAATAGTTGCTAGATTCACGCTAAACTTGTACTAGCTTCAATATATAGAGGAAGTATAATCAACAAACAATTAAGGGACTTCCAAATCAAAAAATCTCCCAAATTTTCTTTGTTCCACAAAGCGTAAGCAGGATGCCCTCTTCAGAAAATAGATAATTTATTTTTTGGAAATCCCTAAACGTAGAAAAGTTTTGTAGAGATGTATGAATTTAATTTATAGCGTTTTTTACTAATGATTCTGATCATGAAATTTTCTGATATTCATAGTCATAATATCTCTGGTAATAAGAATCAGCTTGATCACCATTACCAACAATTCCCAAAACAGGTACACCTGCCATACTCAAATCATCTAAAGCCCAACTTAAAGCCTCTCGCTCTGTTTTACCCAATCCCACCACTAACATTAGTCCATTAGTGCAGGTTGCTAACAAATTAGCATCAGCTCTACCTAATAATGGGGCAGTATCACAAATCACCAAATCAAAAGCAGTTGCTGAATCTTGAATTAATTGCTGCATCTGCTTTGAGGATAAAATCTTAGTGGGGTCAAGATTTATGGGGCCAGAAGTTAAGACAAACAGATTTTCATCTACGAGCGATCGCTCAATTGCTTCTTCTATTCGCACACCATCAGCAATTACACTACTCAACCCCTGCTGATTTGACAATCCCATCATGTTATGAACTTGTGGACAACGTAAATCAGCATCTATTAATAATACCCGTTGGCCCATAGCCGCAGCAGCGTGGGCTAAATGAGCTGCTACTGTAGATTTACCATCCCCTGGTGCTGCGGAACTAATCACAAAAGAACGAATCGGATTTTCTACATTTAGGAGACGAATATTAGCATTTAAAGTACGGAAAGCTTCTTGAAAAGGTGAAGTATATAAAACCAAAGATGAACTTTGATTTTCTCTTAGTTCATTATTCATCCACATTCTTTGTTCATGTATTGGAATTACTCCCAGCAAAGGTAAACCAATAGACTTTTTAACTTCTTTTGGCGTCTGAAAAACATCTTGCTTAAACCGAACGCTCAACTGAGCTAATAATATGCCTAAAACTAATCCTGTTACTCCTCCTAAAGCGAGATTTAATAGCAGATTTGGAGAAACTGTTACTAACTCACCATTTTGAGTTTTCAGTAATTCTGGTGGTGCGATTAATTCCCAAGGTAATTTTGATTCAGCTAATTCTATTTGTAATATCTGTTGTTTCTCTAGCAGCTCTTTAATAGTATTATTTGCGATTCCTAGTTCTTGCTGAATTTCTGTGTAACGCCTGACTACTTCTGGCATTTTTTCAGTATATTCATTTAATCTAGCTTCAGCTTCATCTAATACTTGGCTCCGAACTTCCAGAACTTCAATTTGATTAGCAGCAACTATCATCTTGTGAATTAATTCTAGGCGAATTGAGTCTTGAAAAGTTAAAGCTTTTTGGCTGACTTCTTCTATATCTTTACCAATAACTTTTTCTGCTTCTTGATTTAATAAAGGCAGTAAATTTTCCCTTTGTTTATATAAAGACTGCATTTGAGGTGCTTTTTCTTTAAACCGAGCTGATTCTAGAGCAATTGTTGTTTCTACCTCTTGTAATTGATTTAGTAATGATTGGTATCTTGGTGCTTGGCTTAAAGCCGAAGCCATCAGAGCTTCTTCGGGATTAATTCCCAACTGACTTTGCAGCATAGCGTAGAGCGATCGCTGTTGGTCAAGCAATATTTTATTTTCTAGTTTTTGAGATTGAATTTGATTTCTCTCTGCTGCTATTTCTTGACTTTTTATTTCTGGGTTGATAAATAAATAATCTTGCTGAAGCTGCTGTAATTCTTGTCGTAGCTGTTGATTTTTTTTTTGATATTTTGGAATTTTTTCTTCAACAATTTTCAACCCTTCACTACTTTTATTTTGCCCCTCGTATCTACCATATTCAGTATAAGCTAATGCCAATTTATCCAATACAAATTTAATTTTTTGGGGGTCTGAGTCTCTATAACTAACTTCTATAATTTTTGTGTCGTCTAATCTTCTGATTTTTAGTTTTTCCCTACCAAAAAGTTTATTTTTGGGCTGGCTAAACAGAAAATTATAATTTATTTCCGGATACTCTTTTTGAATTTCTGCAATTATTTTATGCATAATTTTATGACTTTTGAGCACTTGAATTTGAGATTGATAATCTAAACTATAGTTATCTAATTCTTGACTTTGTTGGAGATTTTGTTGTGGATATGAGGTAATTACATCTTCTCCTTCTCCATAAATAATTATGGCTGCTTTCTTTTTCAAATCTTCTCCAGTATTTATCGTTCTTATTGACTGATTTTCTCCCAATTTATTCTTAGCATAATTGGCTGTTTTAACTGGTTCAACTAATATTTTAAATCTCCCCTGATATAAAGGAATATGATGTAAAGTCCAGAAATATGCCGCTGTTGTTGCTGCAGTTGTGACGCTGAAAATCAAGAAAAAACGATGACATATTAAATTCCAAATCTTGTTATCTTTTTGAGATGGTTGGCCTTCTAATTTATAAAATTCAGCATCATATATATATTGATGCTGAGGAATATCTATTCTGGGATGTAAGAGTTTACCGCGGCGATGATTATTGTATAAAGATAACTGAGAGGATTTTTCCGGTTCCATATTTATATCTACATCGATAACTTTAACTCTAGAATATATGACTACTGACTCTAAATTTCATTGGCTGATAATTTAGAGTCAGTAGTCATACTAAATCTGCTGCTCAAGCATGTACTTTTTCCAAATTCCCCTCTCACCCTTCTTTCTTACCCCCTAGTAGTGAAGCTCCTAATAAACCAGATTTAGTATCAATAGTCAGGAGCCAGAAGCTAGAAAAATCCTGACAAAAAACAACCATAGACAAGCCACCGGGTTCATCCATGAAGTGGTAAAAATGCTTTCCACAAACAGAGCCTCTTGATTTATCAATTGGGTAATACTTTTAGAGGCTGTTTGTCAGATTCTGATTGACATACTCACTCCGTAGCCCTAACCCAACAACGGGGGATTCAGGCCACTTCTACATGAATTAGCAAAGCCAAACTCACCCACTTAACACCACAATAAATCAACCCAAGCTCAATACAAGCATAAATTCTTCTCAGTAGGCTGTATCTCTACATCCTCTATAGACACAGATTC
>JAJEAQ010000796.1 GCA_022822685.1 Trichodesmium sp. jk18x7bins.61 | reverse complement strand
ATTCAGGTAGTAACTTTATAATCATATTTTGCCAGACACTTGCTCCAGTAGAGTAGACTTCCAACCCGGATATAGTTAGTGAGTCGAATAACTCCGAATCACTTAAGTTTTAAAACTACTCTTAGTTATAACTTCAACTCTTAGTAGAACTTTTCGAAAAATTTGGGAGGTTCTGCTAAGGTATAAACTTCTGTTTCAGTAGCGATCGCTTCCCGCAGATGTTTAGGTACTTGCAATATTCCCAATAAGGTAGTTCCATCCAACATCCGAAAGCCACCAGTAGTTTTTTCTCTCAGCAGTTGATTAACTGTTTCTTTTTTAGGACGAGTATTAATCATTTCTCTCGAACCCAGCACAAAACCCCAAGGTTGCCCATAGGTAGGGACATAACTACTATAGGATTGAACATTAGGAAAAACTGCTTTCATTGTATTCACAATTCGAACATGAAGTTTCATTGCTCCAGGAGAAACAGGGCCAGCTTGTACAACAAAAAATCCTCCTGGGGCAAGTACCTGAAATATTTTTTCAAAATACTCCTTTGTAAACAATTTAAATGAAGGTCCCTCTTCAATAGGATCAGAAAGATCGGAAATGATGACATCCCACCTTTCAGCAGAGGTGTCCAAAAAATCTAAAGCATTACCAATGATCAATTTAAGTCGGGGATCATCAAAACTACTAGCGTGTATCTCTGGCAAATATTGACGACAAGCTTCTACCACTTCTCCGTCAATATCAATCATGGTTACTTGTTCTAGTGTTTTCCAACGTAAAACCTCCCGAATACTGGCTCCCTCACCGCCACCAAGAACAAGAACTTTACTTGGAGAGCCATGAAAGATCATGGCAGGATGTACTAGGGGTTCATGATATAAAAATTCATCCCCTGTAGAGGACTGCCATTGACCATCAAGAACTAGTGCTTTACCATAAACACCTGTTTCGACAATGTACATTTCTTGATAGGCAGTTTTCTTGTGGGCAAGTACCTTAGTAACACCATGAACATAAATATCCCAAGGTGTGATATACTCACTGAGCCACAAAACTGCTCCAACTTCGCTACCTGCCATTAAAATACCCTCCTAAATAATATTTGTATCTCAAGATTTGGACAGAATGTAATTTTTAGCACAAAACTGTCTTCAACTCCAAGCACACTGATTGAAAAAAGCAGATAAATTAGTAGCTGCAAGTCTACAAACCCCAAGCAATTGCAGACACCGCAGGGGACTGTAGTCTATTAAAACTATCTGGTGAATAGGTAAGAAGTTTTGTATGTCTAATCAAGAAACCACCTTACTCACTCATAACTTCTGCCTTCTGGCCTTTAACTGTTGATTTTGGGAGTCGGGGCAATTGGGTAGGGGATTCAACCCTTACTCAATTGATATAGCACTTCGCGCTGGTGTATTTACAAATTTTAAATAGGTGCTTGATTCTAATTGCTTTAGAGTGCTTTGACTGTAAATAGGCTAGAGCGACTTGCTATACATCGCAGTTGACAATGGGATATTAAACCCAAGTGGCGGTGGACTGAATATTTCCCGATTCCTTACTCCCCGCAACCTTTGATGGGTAAAAATTTAACATTTTTACCTAATCATTTAATACTGACATTAGAGGTTTTCTTTCTTTTGACTTGATAATTAAGTATTAATACTTAAAATACTGCTCTTTTGAACTCAAAATTATAGTAATTTAACTTAATATACTAAGAACACAAACAACTTTTCTTAGTGATAATTATTTGAATTGATTGGTTAATTATGACTTTTGACTTCTATTTTTTGAATTTTGACTTGAGAGGTTTAAGGATTGTCAATAGCTTGTATTAAAGTATAATTCATTGAATAATTACTCTTCATAGTCCTATGGAAAATAACACAACTAACAACTTCCCAAATAGAGCTTTCAATCAGTGGGATGCACAACTGTATGACAGAAAACATTCCTTTGTTTCTAACTTAGCAATAGATTTGTTAGAATTACTCAGTCCTCAAAGTGGGGAAAAAATTCTTGATCTTGGTTGTGGCACAGGTCATCTGACCTATAAAATTACTACAAAAGGAGCAAAAGTTGTGGGCATTGACAATGCTCCTACTATGATTGAACAAGCAAATCGTTGTTATCCAGATATTAAGTTTTTAGTAGGGGATGGAGTTAATATCGACTTAAAGGAAACATTTGATGCTGTGTTTTCCAATGCAGCACTTCATTGGATTAAAGAGCCAAGAGAAGTTATTCGTAATATTTGGCGTGTACTGAAACCTGGTGGTCGCTTTGTTACGGAATTTGGTGGAAAAGGTAATATACAGACAATTATTAGTGGTATTTATGAAGCCTTAGATGCTAGCGGTTATAGCGATAACAAACAACTTAATCCTTGGTATTTTCCTAGTGTTGGAGAATATGCTACTCTCCTAGAATCAGAAGGTTTTTTATTGACTTTTGCTACCTTATTAGAAAGACCTACTAAACTTGAATATGGAGAGTCTGGTCTGCGTAATTGGATTAAGATGTTTGCTACTTGTTTCTTGGAAGGGATTCCGGGAAAAAAGCAAGATACTATTATTAATGATATTGAAAATAGATTGCGTCCTCATCTATATCAGAAGGGGAAATGGACGGCTGATTATAAGCGAATTCGGATTATGGCTTTTAAGGAAGGTAAGTTGAATCAATAATTACTCCATTACTTATGATTTAAGTTATTGCTGTTTTATACAATAATTTATATGTGTTACTAACTTATATTTTATTTGATTTACGAGTTAATCGTTATCCCATTCCTCGATATGATGGTGAAAAAAAATGTATTGTAATTATTGAACAGGGAACAGGAATAATCATTTCAGAGTTTTTATTTATTGCGTGCGTCGATTTTTTGCAAATCATTTGAGATTGCTGTAGAAAAATTTCTCAATAAATCAACTTGCTCTCAAACATACAAAAAGTTGTTTATAACTCTTTTTTTTATGATTTACTCATAGCATATTTTCTAGTTTATACTTCTGATTTCGAGCATCAATCCATTGCTTGGCACGTTTAACTGCTTCTTGTCGAGAAGAAGCATAAGGTACTGCTACGACACAACCTATTTTATAATTAGCCCAAACTGTATAAGTAGTAGCTCCATTAATTTCACCTTTGTCTATTTCAACCTTCCAACCTTTGTAGTCAAAGGCAAGCATAATATGAGGAAAATCTGGTTCAATCATAATCAATTCTTAACTACTATGCTCAATATTGGCATCAGCAGCATAAACAGCTTCTACATTATACCAATTTAAAAATATGCGAGAAATTTCTAGAGCTAACTGTGACTTACCTCGGTCAATTAACCATTGTAGAAAAACAGCCATTGTCTGTTCATTTAATCTCCCACCTAATGACAAAACTCCCCATAATAATCTGTGTAACCAAGTCATTTGAATCATCATTTTTACTTCCCAAGTGGGATGCTTTTGATAAAATAAAATACCCATTCGTCCCCTTTGCATCTCTCTTTCAATCATTCCTGGTAACTGTTTTAAAGTAAAGGGTGGATGCCAATGATAACCTACAGCATCAGGACATTTAATCAATTTTAATCCTAATTTTTTTAACCTCACTCCTAACTCCAAATCTTCCCAACCATACTGTTGAAAACGAGCATCGAATAACCCAGCTTCTATTAACCAATGACGAGCGATCGCTACATTTCCTGTGGCAAAAAAAGCTGCCGAAAAATCAGTCAATTTATAAGGTTCAGAAGTGGGAAAATCAAAATTACAAGTATTAATGACTCTGCCATAACTAAATACACGATTTGATTTTGCAGCAACTAAACAATCTGCGTGTGATTGTAGAAAAGAGTCTGTCACCACCAAGTCACTATCAATAAACACAATAAAATCTCCTCTGGCCTGTTCAACTCCTAAGTTTCTCGCCGCTGCTGGCCCTTGATGGGACTGATAGCAGAGCTGGACATGGGGAAATTCTTGGGCCTGTGTCTCTAACCAAGGTATAGTGCCATCTGTCGAATCATCATCGACAACTACTACCTGATAATCTAAAATCGGATGGCCATAATTTTGATTTTCCAGAGCGCGAAGACACTTTTCTAAAATCGGTTTGCGATTATAAGTGGGAATAACGATACTGAAAAACATTTTTTCTCCCCAAGTGGAATAAAACTAAACAAGGTGCATAATCAAGGAGCAGGCAGAATCGGAGCAGCAGAAAAGTTTTGATGTAGTATTTTTTCTCTGTGCTGGAGTTTATTTATCCAAACTATTACCCACTTGTTAAGATCGCACAACTACAATATACTCAGGAATCTGTACTTTGTCTGACAATAATCCCACAGGCTTAGTCTGATAATATAAACTCAGTAGTGAATTGTCAAGAAAAATCTATGAGTCGTGCCACTAAAGTTGTGCTAGCATATTCTGGCGGAGTTGATACCTCAGTTTGTATTCCCTACCTCAAACATGAATGGGGTGTGAAAGAAGTGATCACCCTGGCAGCAGATTTAGGGCAAGGAGATGAACTAGAAGCAGTCCGCAGAAAAGCATTAGATTCTGGTGCAGAAGTTTCTCTAGTTGTGGATGTGGTTGAAACTTTGATCAAAGAATATGCTTTTCCTGCGATTCAAGCAAATGCCCTCTATGAAAATCGCTACCCTCTAGCAACTGCATTAGCTCGCCCTCTAATTGCTAAAATCTTAGTAGATGCAGCAGAAAAACATGGTGCTGACGCGATCGCGCACGGATGCACAGGAAAAGGTAATGATCAAGTCAGGTTTGATGTTGCCATTGCTGCCCTCAACCCGAAAATTAAAATTTTGGCTCCAGCGCGGGAGTGGGGCATGAGTCGTGAAGAGACTATTGCCTACGGTGAAAAATATGGCATTCCAGCACCAGTAAAAAAGTCTTCCCCCTATAGTATTGATAAAAATTTATTGGGGATGGCGATCGAGGCTGGTGAATTGGAAACTCTTTGGGTAGAGCCACCAGAAGAAGTTTATGGCATGACGAAAGCGATCGCTGATACTCCCAATGAACCGGAATATATCGAGATTGGTTTTGAGAAAGGCATACCTGTTGGTATTAATGGTAACAGGATGAGTGGTGTTGAACTGATTAGCAACCTCAATCAGATAGCAGGAAATCATGGTATTGGTCGCATTGACATGATTGAAAACCGTTTAGTCGGGATTAAATCACGAGAAGTCTACGAATCTCCGGCCATGTGGGTGCTAATTCAAGCTCACCGCGATTTAGAAAGTTTAACTTTAACTGCTGATGTCACCAGTTATAAGCGCGGTATTGAAGAAACATACAGTCAGTTAGTTTATAATGGTTTGTGGTTGAGTCCATTGAAAGGAGCCTTAGATGCTTTTATTCAGCAGACTCAAGAAAGAGTAACTGGTGTTGTGCGAGTGAAACTATTTAAAGGTAATACGATGATTGTCGGCCGTCAGTCTGATAACTCTTTATATAGTTTGGACTTAGCAACTTACGGCACTGACGATGAGTTCGATCACAAAGCTGCTGAAGGATTTATCTATGTTTGGGGTTTGCCAACTCGTGTATGGTCTGAGAAACTTAGAAGTTGAGAAATAATTCTTTTTTGAGCTGACTTCTGGAATTGTTTATAATATGTTCACCTAATTAGTAATTGTAGGTAGGGTTGAGGTAACGTTGAAAGAGAAAACCCAACATATATTTTTGTCAAGTGCAGATGTTGGTGAATTTCACTTACCAAATGAAGTATGATTGATCACAAGATCAATCAGTCAACTGTTGGGAACTTCATTAATGTCTAACAATGAGAACAATCAAGAAAATATTCACTCTGCTACCAACCCTGAAGAATGTGAAAAAATGAAGCAGAAGTATGGATGGAAACTCAAAGATATTAGAATGAATAAAGAACAAAAAATCCTCAAAGTCGATTGTATATTTGAGAGAAAGCAAACATCATTCGAGGATTTTAGAGCTGACGCCTGAAACCTGGATTGTATACAAAACAGAAAAAAGAAATGACTATGGTTGGGAAGAGCGAATGCTAATGCCTAGCTCCAGTTTGACCAATATTCTTTGGTCAAACTGGAGCTATCAAGAAAAACCTACCATTCCTCAAATAGGTGAATGCACGCGCAATTATAAATCCGATTCCGAAACAGGTTTAACTACACATAGCAGTGATGGAGACTGGGTTGTAACAAGGGTGGAAAAATTTATTAGTCCCGACACAGGTAAGCAAATATTTGTCTGCTATTGTAAACATGCTCCCATACAATCACAGTGGAATCTAGTAAATCGGGGAGCGATCGCATCAGAGTTATTGGAGTCAAAAGCAGAATTTTAACAGTTTGTAGTTGGGATGCGGCGCTCTCAACATTTATATATTAAGATCATGTTCGGCTCATTAGTTATCAAAAACTGCGAACCCTACAACCTCTTGTTCCCCCTTTTCCAAGGAGGAGGAATAAAATCAAGGAACTGGGAGAGATAAAACAGTAATCGTAGGGAGAGATTTTTGTATTGTTGTCTGATCAAAAAAGTCTTTGTTTGTAGTTGGGCTTTAGCGCTATAAAGCTATGTGGGGGGCTAAAGCCCAACTACGAGCATCATAATCAGTGTTTGATCGGAGACAATATTAGAGCCGGGAAAAATTTTTAGATCTGACTTGACGCTTTCTAAATTTTTTCCGCTATAGTGGACATATCTTAGATTCTTTTAGGTTTAAATAAAGCCTTACAGAGCAGAGCAGAGCAGAGCAGAGCAGAAACGTGCCAGGGTAGTAAAGCCTAAGGTTGTTTTACGAACCTCAAACCTTAGATGTCGTCAGGCGGTGAACAAACCCAGTTATAGTTTCTCAAACAAACAACTGAGCTATGAATACAAATAAATCAATATTTCAGGGTGTCAATATTGAACCCTTTGTCGAATTGAGTTTTCCCGTCAGAGGAATAACTTTGCCAGCAGATCACGGTTACAGAATGTATGCTGCTTTGGTCAGGAAAATACCTCCTCTTCATGAAGATCGAGAGGTCAGTATATCAACAATTTCGGGGATTCGTGACAAACAGGGTAAAATATGTTTGAGCGGTCGCTCGGTGCTGCTGATGCGAGTGCCAGTGGGAAAAATACCGATGGTTTACTGTTTGGCAGGGCAGAAGATACAGGTAGGTCTCCATGAAATAATTCTGGGTATTCCTAAAACTTCTATGTTGCAGCCTGTGAGTCAGTTGCGGGCAAGGGTGGTGACTATTAAGGGATATACTCAGCCGGAGGATTTTCAGGCGGCAGCGCAACGGCAGTTGGAAAAGTTGGGGATTTATGGGGAGTTGCAGTTGTTTCCTTCGGCGGAGGGCAGTCGCAAGACTATTAAGATACAGAGTCGGTGGATTGTTGGTTTTACGTTGGTGGTTTCTAGGTTGAGTCGGGATGATTCGATTAAATTGCAACAGTGGGGTATCGGTGGCAAGCGTCACATGGGTTGTGGTGTGTTTTTGCCTTGGAGGAGTGGTTGAAAAAACAAGTATTTCTGATTGTTGGGGGGAGGGTGGTGGTGGGAGGATGGTGAAGTGTTGATATGTTCTTGGTTTCGGGGTTTTTAGGGGGAACGGAGGTGCTTGTTTTTTCTTGAGAGTTAGAATTGGTAAGGGTTTTGGCTGTTGGTAAGAAGGGGATTTTGGGGAGGTTTTGCTTGAGGGTAGATTTTTTTTGGGGAGGTGCTTGTAAATTTGTCTCAAGGCTCTTTTGTGGTAAGGGTTTTGCCCACCGTTGCTTTGACCTTAGATGCCTTGAGGCTTTGAGCACGGCTCACCAATTGGATAACTGCTTTGACCTTAGATGCCTTGAGGCGTCACCTTTGAGGCTTTGAACACTTTTAGAAAATTTTGTAGGTTTGGTTAAGTGCCAGGGTTAGGGAAGCTTATCCTACGGATAAACCCAACACGCATTAATAAGAATGTTGGGTTTCCCTTCGGGAAGCAAGCTACATTCTTCAACCCTACCTACGCATGATTTTCTCTAAGCATTTCCTTTTTTTTCTAGTTCCAGATTGTGGCGCTAAAGCGCAACTACGAACGCAGATTTTATCACTAATGCTCCAAAAATGAATTTCCCAAAATTTAAAAGACTCAAGGCTAAATCATTAACGTTAGACCGGAATCAAAAAAAGCCTCAACATATACAGGTCATATCGCCCTCGTACTCAAATCAGCCGACTATCTCTGTCAAAACATTGGTCGGCAAATTATCCAACAACTTAACCTCCAAACTAATATTACCCATTTTTCCCAAACTACTAAACTTGCCGCCTACCTCCACGACTGGGGAAAGGCTAACCATCATTTTCAAGAAATGATCGTTATCCTCTCCCCCAACCTCAGCGAAAATATTCGCCTAGTCAAACAAAAGCTGAAAGAATCATGGCATGACCACAATCGAAAACAAATGCTGCGCCGTGAAATTATTAGCAGCTTAGTGCGGTTCGTTTCTAGCAGGAACCCCTAGAAACTGGGGATGTATGGCTAGAGTCCAGCCTCTATAACCCATATAGAGCGGATAACTGAGTTAAGAATGTGGGTGAAGCGGAAACGCCAGTCTCACCCGCTAAGGAAGGC
>JAJEAQ010000367.1 GCA_022822685.1 Trichodesmium sp. jk18x7bins.61 | reverse complement strand
TTGGTTATTAGGCTGCATTCCATCTTTTTCGTTACCGAATGAGATGTGGTGATGTACCGTTCTTTGACGGGTTACTTTACGTTGAGCCTGTCGCCGACGCGGCAGCTACAGGGTTTGGGGTAGAAATCCCAGAGAGGCTTGAGCCACCTCGCCACATGAAAGGTGCCTCGGTTCTGTTGACCAGTTCAGGTCGCGCTATAGAGAATATATAGTTTCTTCCCTTTTCTACCAGTTCCTTTGCACATAAAGGTTCCATTTCTCCCTCGGTTACTACTGAAGTAGTGGTGGAATACCCATTTTTTTGATTTGTTGCCTCCCCCAGTCGGAGCTAACGCTTGAGCCTGTCGCCGACATGAAAGGGGTGTCGGCGTTCTGCCCAAGGCCAGAGGTAGTGCCATACACGATTTTCTATGTATGAGAAGGTTTCTTTGCTAACGTGCGACATGTTCATGTCGGCGACAGGCGAAAAGTCAAAGCCGACTTCTCCTCTCACTCATGGGAAAGATGCTCAGACAAAAGAAACTTAAGGTCGACAAAAGTTAGATGTCAAAATGACAAAGGTCGTTGAAGGACAATTGAATGGAACAATCCATTCAATTGTTAAGAATCTTAGATAAGAGAATCTTTGCAGCAAGAACTTGGTCTAAAAACCAAAAGTTAAGGGCTGTTTGTGAGGCCCCAGCCGTATGATGGGAAACTGTCACGTAAGGTTCAAAGGGGAGGGGAAAGAAGTGATTCTTGTTTTAGCTAAAGCTACATGTTTCGGCGACAGCCTCAACCTTACCCGACTACACCTCTGTAGTACTTGGCAAAACCTAGAAGAAGTGGATTGAAGGTTTTAATGACTTCTATTTGAGTCTTAGCTTTCATTTGAGCTCTGGTTTTTCCTATCTTTTTACAGAAGGCTAAGACTTTTTGTTTTTGGGGTTTTATAAGTAACTTGCCATTGTAGTGGCGTAGATTGAACCCCAGGAAGTCAAATCCCTCTTTTATGTGTACAATCCTTGTCTTCTGTGCACTGATTTCCAGTCCTCTGTTTGACAGCCATTGCTGGCTCTGGAGCAGCATTCTTTCCAAAGATTCCTTGTCTTTGGCTGTAACGATGAAGTCGTCGGTGTACCGGATGATGCCATGCTTTGGGTCATTTTGTTTGATGTATGTTTCGCGCCCCATGCAGCCCAATGTTTGCCAGTAAAGGGCTAATCACACCACCTTGGGGAGTGCCTGTCTTGGTAGGGTTGAAATTTTCCGGCTCAATAAATCCAGCTTGTAACCATCCTTTAATCAGTTTTCCACATGGAAACGTATCGATTCTATTGAGTATGGATTCATGGGCAATGTTGTCAAAGAAGCCTTGAAGCTCAGCGTCTAGAACCCTAGTGTCTCCGCCTCTTATTCCTTGTCTTAAATGGTTAAAACATTGTGCGATTGCATCGTGACAACTTCTTCCTGGAAGGAAACCATAGGAGTTCGCTTCAAACACAGTTTCCTATTCTGGTTCTAGTATGTTTTTGACTATTGCTTGTGCGACTCTATCCTTGATGGTGGGTATTCCTAGGGGACGTTTCTTGCCATTTGTTTTAGGGATATATACCCTCTTTGTGGGTGATGCAGTAGGCATTACCCAGTCGTTAGCTAGTTTCACTCGCGCTTGCGGGGTATTTATTACCTCCTTATCTATTCCTGCTGTTGGCTTTCTGGTGTTAACCTGAGTAATTTGTCTGATACTCAGCAATAGATTGGCTCGGCTTTTGATTAACAGTTTTTGCAGTCTTCGTAGCTACTTCCACTGACTAAGTTTTCTGGCCAGGAAGATTCTTTGACGTAGATTCTTAACAATTTTGCGGGCTTTCTTCCAGTTGGCGCGACCTGAACTGGTCGTCTGAAATGGGACACCTTTCATGTCGGCGACAGGCTCAAGTCCTCTAGGGATTTTCACTCCGAGCCTACACGGAAAGGACTCTACGAGTCCGACTACTCTTGGAGTAAGTAATGAAACACTCCGAATGCAAGTCCCGTTTCATGTCGGCGACAGGCTCAATGCTGTTCTGTAATGGAATAGATAGGGATTCTAAATTTGTCCCCCCATGTTCATGTCGGCGACAGGCGAAAAGTCAAAGCAGACTTCTTCTCTCACTCATACGAAAGATGTTTAGACAAAGAAACTTTAACTGAGATGTAAGTTAGATATCAGAAATGATCAGGGTCGTCAAAGGATAATTGAATGGAGCAATCCAGGAAATTATTAAGAATCTGAATCAAAGAATCTTTCGTGCCTAAAAGGCTTGAAGTGAGGCCCCAGCCGTATGATGGGAAACTGTCACGTACGGTTCAAAGGGGAGGGGAAAGAAGTGATTCTCGTTGAGCCACCTCGCCACATGTTCAGGTCGCCACGAAACAGGGAGCCGACAGGCTCAGCGTTTTAGCTAAAGCTACATGAAAGCTCCGACTGGGGTCGGCCACCTGACCCGCCAGTATTCTAGCTTTTTAGTTAATAGTTTGGGATAGGGAATAGAGTCTGGCTGAAGTTGAGATTTAATATAAGTTTCGATACCAATATTTTTAATCTCTTCAACTTGACCAGGAGTTTGGCCGAAACTTAGACGATTAGTCAAGTGTAAAATTTTGATATCTCTCATCATCAAAGCGATCGCTTTCTTCTGTTTATTCTTCCTTGACTAAAACACCATTCAGGAAAATATCGGCTAATCCTTCGGCCATTTCTTGCATTGCTTGAGGAGAAGCATCAGGCTCTAATAAAGTTTTTTGACTAAAACCGGCGATCGCAAACATTCCTAAAAATACCTGTGCTACAACTTTGGGATTCATCCGCCGATATACACCCCGCTCCATAGCTGTGGCAAAAAAAGCTTCAGCCACATCAGTCATTTTAGCAATAGCTCCTGATTGTATCCGCTCCTGTAACTCTGGGTGAAACTGTGCTTCACAGAAACAAATTTTCATCATATCTGTATTGTGGCTCATACTTAACATCCGTTTTCGCATGACTTGTGCTACAGCTTTATAACTAGACATTTCACTCAATTCTGTGAGTAAATCTGTCAGAATCTCAACCCATCCCTGTGTAGCTAACTCAATTAAAATCGCCTTTTTATTAGTAAAATGACGAAATAATGTCCCCTTGGCCACTCCAGCCTTTTTTGCTAAATCACGAATTGTCGTACCATCGTATCCATATCTAGCAAATAACTTTTGAGCAGTTTGTAATATCCTAGTTCGTGTTTGTGTTTCTGGAATTTGCAACTGAGTCAGAACTTCCATCGTCCCTAAAATTTTGACCTTAACTCTAACTACTTTTAGCATTGTGATGCCAAAATTTAAGCATTAATTCACAAAAGCTTTCAAGCAAAGTATCAGCCTATACTAATGTTAGCAAAATCCGAGGGATTAAGGGCGGGTAAGGTTGAGGCTGTCGCCACATGTCGGCGACAGCCTCAAACGGGGTTTGCATTCGGACTGTTTCATTGCTTACTTGAGCCTGTCGCGCGACCTGAACAAGAGTAACCGGACTCATAGAGTCTTTTCCGTGTAGGCTCGGGGTGAAAATCCCTAGGGGACTCAGTGTCCCATTTCAGACGACCAGTACAGGTCGCGCAATATAATTTTTATTATTATTTGCTCACAAAGAGTGGAATTAGTTAACTGGATTTTTCTATAATATGCTGATATGTCCAAATAGCATTGCTACAGGGAAGTCACAACTCAAAACTGTTAAGGCTGGACTTATGCCCATGGTGCAACTATCTAGGGAAAGCCTGGAAACAAAGCTAACTCACACAAAAGTATTAGATATTTTTTTCATAGTTTCAATTCTAATTTTCTTGCTAGCTTGGCTAAAAAAAATCATTACCTCTAGCTTTGACAAGGCCATGCTCAAAAGACGATCGCTGAACTTATGCCTTTGCTTAATTACCATCAACTTGTTTTGGTTTGGTTTGCCTACAAATGTGGCTTGGGCGCGGGAATCTCCTTCTGACCAAAAAATTTCAATTCAGCCCTACCTAGAACGAGTCATCAAAAAAGTCACCGAATTTCGCCTTGACAATGGTATGAAATTCATTATTCTAGAGCGGGATAATGCCCCTGTCATTTCCTTTGTAATTTATGCTGATGTTGGTGGGGCCAATGAACCAAACGGCCAAACAGGTGTAGCACATTACCTGGAACATCTGGCTTTTAAAGGCACAAAAAAAATCGGCACAAAAGATTATAGAGCAGAAAAAGAAGTCTTAAACAAAGAAGATAAAATCTTTGCACAAATTCAGCAAGCAAGAGCTGATGGCAACACTGAACAAGTTGCCCAACTGATGGCAGATTTTGACAGTACTCAAAAGTTAGCATCTAAATATGTCAAGCCAAATGAGTTCTCTAAAATTGTAGAGCAAGCAGGAGGTGTCGGAATCAATGCTGCTACTTCTGCAGACTACACTGCGTATTTCTATAGTTTACCTGCTAATAAGCTAGAATTATGGATGTCTCTAGAGTCAGAAAGATTTTTAGAACCAGTATTTAGAGAATTTTACAAAGAAAAACAAGTAATTCTGGAAGAGCGGCGATCGCGCACAGAAAATTCACCTGTGGCTCAAATCTTGGAAGAATTCTTAAGTAAAGCTTTTCAAGTTCATCCTTATCGTCGGCCTGTGATTGGTTATCAGGAAGACATCAAAAATTTAACTAGAGAAAATGTGCAAGATTTTTTTGAGACTCAATATGTTCCCAGTAACTTAACTGTAGGAATAGTTGGGGATGTTAATCCAAAGCAAGTCAAAAAACTAGCAAAAATTTACTTTGGTCGCTACGAAAGCAAACAAAAACCTCCTAAACTTAATATTGTCGAACCTCCCCAAACTGAAACAAGGGAAGTAACTATGAAATTGCCATCCCAACCTTGGTATATTGAAGGTTATCATCGGCCAGCAATGAATCATCCTGATCATGTAGTTTACGGGATGATTGCTAGCATTTTGAGTGATGGCCGTACTTCCCGTCTCTATCAGTCATTGGTTGAAGAACAGCAAGTAGCTTTAACTGCAAAAGGGTTTAGTGGTTATCCGGGAGATAAATACCCACATCTGATGTTATTCTATGCTATGACTGCTCCCAATAGTAATGTGGATGAAGTAGCAGTGGCTTTGCGAGCAGAAATTGAAAGGTTGAAAACAGAGCCAGTTTCTCAGCAAGAGTTAGACAGGGTAAAAACTCAAGCGCGGGCAGCTTTATTGCGGTCTCTTGACTCTAACATTGGTATGGCTTTTGCCTTGTTAAGTTATGAAGTTAAAACTGGTTCGTGGCAAAATTTATTTAAAGAGTTGGATGGGATTAATGCTGTCACTACAGAAGATATTCAGCGTGTGGCTCAAGAAACTTTTGTACCGGAAAACTTGACTATTGGTAGACTACTTCCACAATAATATTATGTCTGGTGATACAGTTATGATTGAGATGGTAGGGTAGTAAGTATAAATTCGATTTTTCGCTGGCGTAACTACAATACAAACAAAAGATATTGATATCATTGGCACTTGCATCGCAACTACAAACTAATCTCGCAAAGATAAATAATGCTATCTAAACGAAATAAAATTACTAGATCAAAACTTTTCTTAGCAGTACTTTTAGTAGTAGTAATGCTGTTAGCTATTTTGGTGCGAGTACCGGCTATGGCAGTAACTACAGCTAAACATTATACTGAGCTAGAATTTCCCCCATTACCAGAATTAGAGCTACCTGAGTACACCCGCTTTCAACTTGACAATGGCATAGTTGTGTATCTTATGGAAGATCGCGAACTACCATTAGTAGGTGGTAGAGCTTTATTCCGCACAGGTTCAAGATTTGAACCTGCAAATCAGGTTGGATTAGCAGGTTTAACTGGAATTGTGATGCGGGCAGGTGGCACAAGTCAACGTCCTCCTGAAGAAATTAACGAACTACTTGAACAAAAAGCAGCGGCAGTAGAAACAAGTATCGGTGATACTGTTGGTAGTGCTAGATTTAGTTGTCTCACTGAAGACTTGGAAACAGTATTCGGAGTATTTAGTGAAGTGATTCACGAACCTGTATTTGCTGAAGAGAAATTAGAGCTGGCTAAACAACAATGGCGAGGTGCTATTGCTCGTCGTAATGATGAGCCTGAATCTATTGCTGCTCGTGAATTCCTTAAGTTGATTTATGGCCAAGATAGTCCTTATGCTTCGACTGTTGAATATGAAACCCTCAACAATATTTCACAGCAAGACTTGATTGATTTCTATAAAAAATATTTCCATCCTGAGAATATGATTTTGGGAATAGTGGGAGATTTTGACATGAAACAGATGCGATCGCTCATTACTGATAAATTTGGTGACTGGCAACCGAGTACTAAAGCTGTGAAATCTCCCCTACCTACAGTTACTCAAGAGCAAGTAGGTGAAATATTTTTTGTCAAACAACCTCAGTTAACTCAAAGTTATATACAAATTGGTCATTTAGGAGGAAAATTAGATAGTCCTGATTATACAGCTTTAAGTGTGATGAATGGGGTACTCAATGGTATTGGGGGACGTTTGTTTAATAATATTCGATCGCGTCAAGGTTTAGCTTATTCAGTTTCTGCTTATTGGAGCGCTGAGTATGATTATCCAGGAGTATTCATTGCTGCTGGTGAAACTCGTTCGGATGCAACTGTGCCTTTCATTGAGTCTCTGAATCAAGAAATTGAACGTATTCGTAGCCAACCGATTACGGAAGAGGAACTTTCTCATGCCAAAGACTCTACTCTTAACTCATTTATTTTCAACTTTCAAGAGCCGGCTCAAACTTTATCTCGTTTGGTGCGATATGAATATTATGATTATCCTGAAGATTTTATTTTCCGTTATCGCCAGGAATTAGAAAAAATTACGGTTGAAGATGTGCAAAGAGTCGCTCAAAAATATTTGCAACCAGAGAAAATGGTAACTTTGGTTGTGGGTAATCAAGAGGCAATTCAACCTCCTCTGAGTAGTCTGGGAGATGACATCAAAATTACCTCAATAGATATTACAATTCCAGAGCCAAGCTAGTACCTTAAGGCGATTGTCAAAAGGCAAAATGCTCTGATGCAAAAGTCTTATTTGGTAAGGCTTTAAGTATTTTGTCACTAGGTTATATTATGTCCGGCGAGAATAGTGATAAATAAAATTTCGGCGTTGCTTAGTAGGGGGATGAATTAGGAATCAGGACTTAGGAAATTTGACCGGAGTAGGGTTGCCTAAGCAAACAAATTCATCCCATAATTAACCAACGCCAAATTTCAGCTGCTCTAACCACGCTATAGTTATAACATCAAATCCGGTTAATTGCACACACTATGAACTCTCAGGTCACCAGTGGAAATAGGTTAACCCACTTGGAAGCTCACAGTGATTCAGCCAGGCGCCACAGCCCTGAAATAGAACCGACTCCAATTGTGTCAATGTTTCCCCACATTTCTTCCCTACCCCTTCTGGAGTCAGAGGCCACAAA
>JAJEAQ010000225.1 GCA_022822685.1 Trichodesmium sp. jk18x7bins.61 | reverse complement strand
GAAGGGTGTTTATGGGGTTGGAGTTTGTGTTTGTGTGTTGGTTGTTTGGTTGTTTGGGGTGGGTTTTATGATCATGTCTGTTAAGTACTTGATGTGTATCTGGGGCTGTGATTCTGAGGCGATTTGATTGGGAGGGGGCTTGTTTTTTTGGCTGGGCGAGTTAAATCTAATTCTAAATCTGTTATTAAAGGCATGCCGGCAAAAAGCGCCGATATCCAGCAGCGTCGAGGAAAGTGAGGGGCTTACAAGGTGCGGACTTTACTGGCACACACAGCCTCTCGCCAAGGGAATGCGTAGACTCGAGAGGCATGCCTTTAAAATTTTCCCGAATCACATCACAAAGCTATCCCCTTTTCATTGCCACTTTTACGCTTTGCCTATTCTATCTATCTGTAATTGTGAGAATTAGTATGACTCTGTATTTGCCAAAATTACCAAAATTTTATTAACAAATAGGAATACAAGAAAAATAAAGATTCAGATGTCTAATCATCGATTGCTCTATTTTGTCTGTGACTAACCATCCTCAAAAACTGCTCCATGATTAATTAAATCCTGCTTGATTTTCTCTGATAAACTAGCATCGTGCCATAACCTAGCATTATCTACTTTTGTATTGTGAAAATTAGCTCCTTTTAAATTTGTTAATGCTAATCCAGCATTGCTTAAATCAGCATTGCTTAAATCAGCATTACTTAAATCAGCATTACTTAAATTGGCATTACTTAAATTGGCATCACTCAAATTAGCACCACTTAAATCAGCACCACTTAAATTTGCTAAAGCTAGACTAACACGGTGCAAATTTGCCTCAGTTAAATTAGCATTACTTAACAAAGCTCCACTCAAATCAGCACCACCTAAATTGGTTTTACTAAGATTAGCTTCACTCAAATCAGCATCACTTAAATCAGCACCACGTAAATCAGCACCACGTAAATCAGCCCCACTCAAATCAACACTACATAAATTAACCCCTAATAATTTAGCACCCACAAAATCTACAGCAGGATTTAGATCAGCAATATTTGCTAACTCCAAAAAATCTTCTATCTCCGCCTCAACCACACTCTTAATCATAACTCTAAACTCTGAAAAATCACATCCAGCAGCAGTTGCAGACAACATCAAAGCTTGCAACTCTTCTGCTGGTTTGTATTGCAGCGACTGAGAAGTTAATTCTGAGTTAAATTTTTGCGATCGCAGCCAAAGCATCAATTTTCTCTCTAGCACAGCCAGTCTATTGGGGCTAATATTATGAGGCCATAATCCTTCAATACCACTCATAGAATCAACAATTTCATCATCTATATTTTTAATTGTTATAGCAGTTTTCACTCCTTGAAAATACGTTGAAACTTATTTTCCTAATCTGAAACCGCAAAATCAGCTCCTCGTCTCACCAACTCCTGCCTCATATTTTCATAAATACCTTGATTTTCAGCAAATATAGCCTTGTCTACAATTGCCTCTTTTAACTCCGCCTGTTTTAAATTAACTCCACGTAAATTAGCCCCACTCAAATTTACCCCACTGAGGTCAGTATTTTGTAAGGAAGCATAATTCAAATTAACATTAATTAATTTAGCATTGGGGAGATAAGCGCTAGTCAAGTCAGCACTACTAAGATTGGCATTGCTTAAATCTGCGCGAGGTAATTTTGTCCGCAAATCGGCACTTGTAAGATTAGCCCATAATAGATTAGCCCATAATAGATTAGCACCACTTAAGTCAGCGAGGGTTAAGTTAGCACCACTAAAATTAGTCTGTTGTAAGTCTGCCCCCATAAAATTAGCATATTGGAGGTCTATTCCACTTAAATTGCTACCTGCAAAATCTTCTCTAAGATTCAGAGCCACAGTTTGAGAGATTTCTGTAAAGTTATTGCCCTGTTGTGTTGATAATATTTGTTTAGCGATCGCTATCTGCTGCTGTTTAAATTCTTCTGCTTTTCCTCTATCTCCCATTGATTCGTATACTAACCGCAGATTAAATAGGGCATCTCCTTGCCTACTATAATCATTTATTTCCTGAGCCAAAACCAACTGTTGTTGATAACATTCTCGCTCCCGGGAAAATTCTCCTAAACCATGAGCAACTATTCCTAAACTCGAATCAGCTTGTTCACAACTAAATTGGTCTTTAATATCATGTCCGGTTAAATAATTATACTTTGATGTCAGGAAGCTAGAGGGCAGAAGGCAGTTATGCTAAAGGGTTTCTTCCCATTGTGACTTGATTTTATACACTTTCATGTGGCGAGGTGGCTCAACGATGCTACCGGACATGATATAATTTCTTGAGCGATCGCTAAACGTTGTTGTTGATATGTAACTGCCTGTTGATAATTTTCCAGAGCATAATGAGCATTACCTAAATTCTCTAATGCTTTTTGTGCACCCTCTTTGTCTTGGATTTCTCTGGCAATTTTTAAGTGTTGCTGATAGCAGTCGATAGCTGAGTGATAATTTGATAGTGCGTCATAAGCAACGCCCATATTTCCTAAAGCTGTAGCTTGTTTACGGTAATTTTAATTTTTTTTATAGATAGCTAGTGCTTGTTGCCAAGACTCCAAAGCTGCTTCAAATTCATTATTTTGATATTGATAAATCCCCTGTTTGAACAGTTTGTCTGCTTTTTCACTCATCGTTACAGTTTCCTCAAAAGCCCTTGATACAGTTAACAGTTATCAGCTATCAGTTTTTAGGTGTATGGCGGGAGAGTCAAACCCACCATATTTCATGTCAGCTACAGCCGTTTTCAGCACTTTAATCTTTTCTTCAATCGACTTGTCGCTTTCTAACAAAAAAAGGCGAAAACCATGACTCTGTAAAGCTCCAAGCTATTTTCGTGTTTCAAAAGCTTTAAATGAATGCTCGGTCTGGGTTTTAGGGATTTTGTTGCTCTATCTCTGTGCTGTCACTTTGGGAAAACTCTGATGATTTCTAAGTTCTAGAACTCTATATATAAAGAGCGATTCCGGGACTTCTCGCGGCGCGAATAGCAAATAATTGAGCGATTCGCGAAATCAAAATTTTGATCCAATTGCTGTTGTCACCAGGCAATCCTACTTTAAGCGTTCCCACCTTTCCGAGAGTGACAAAAGAGAACTATTTAGGGACAACTCTAATATAGCAAAAGTTACCCTAGAAGGTCGCGAGGTTTGAATCCCAATTTTTGGTCAGGAAATACACTCTTGTGCCCCTGACTACTAACTCCTGCCATCAAAGGCTGCTCAATAGACTCTTAGGTGAAATATTAATGTTGATCAAATTTGACTGGAAAGGTATTGGTTATTTTGATTCCATTTAATATACTTTCCTTTCTTAACTCCACTAATTGCCTGCTTACGACTCTCAAATAATTCTAAGGCTCCATCAATAATTGTCTTGACTAAATTGTGATTACAGCCATCAATAAACTCTTCCGCTGAAATATTTTTTTGGCAAAAATCCTTAATTTTCTGCCTTTGTTTTCTCACTTCATCAAATCCTATATATTTGACTATGAATGTACTTAATGGTGAATTCCTCATATCATATCCTGCATTTTGACAGCGCCCATCTGCCAACAAAGTTAATACCTCACGTTCTAAGTTATTTTTAGGTTGATAAGGATTATGAACCTCTGGTAAAAAATTATCCAAATGAGCCGGATTATATCCTTGAGTTGGTAACTCTCCCACCATTGTTGAAAGAGGTATATTCAATCCTAAGCGCATAGATAATGCTTCAATAAAAGCTTGGGTAAAAATTTTACTTCCCAAATATATTCTAGCAATTTCAATATTTTTTCTGGCTTGATTAACCCAGCGTTGATAAGTTTTTTCATCTGGTCTGCCGTCAAATTTTCAGAAAATTAAATTGGGATTCAAAAATTTGATAAATCCTTCAGTTTTTTCTATAGCAATTCGATATTCACAAACAGTATAATAATTTCCATTTGTGAGATTATGATTAGTTTCTGGCAATAAATTCCAAGTATTATCTAGAAATATTGAACTAGGAGCGCTAAAACCACTAACATCCCGATCGAGAGTCTCACAGATTTTTGCATCGTCTCATGTAGTTCAGCTACAGTTAAATTAATATTCAATTTAATATTTGTTTCTTTAAGTTTTTGATAGAGACGTTAGTACCACTCAAACCATCTTCCGAAATCGGTTGAAATGGAATACTAGCCTCGATACAAGCAGTAATTTGAAATAAATGTTTAGTTGTCAGAAATATTTCCATCACTTTGGCAGCAACTACAGCACTCATAAATTCATTTTGTCCACCAAAAGGTAATAAAACTTGACCAACAACAAAACCCAAAATAGATAATATCATTTCAAAAGTATTATCTAATGGTGTGCGGCTCGTTTCTAGTAGGAACTCCTAGCAACTAGGAGTGTATGACTAGAGTCCAGCCCCCGAAACCCAAAACGGGGCGGATAACTGAGATCAGAATGTGGGTGAAGCAATAAAGCTAAGTCCCACCCGCTAAGGAAGGCGTGAATCCCTACCAGGCCACAGTTCGGGAACCATACCCGGAACCTAGAGTGAAGCTGGCATCAGTGACTCAATCAGAGCTAAAGCGTATAGGCACACTGGAGTTAATGGGGAGTTGATATTGGAG
>JAJEAQ010000326.1 GCA_022822685.1 Trichodesmium sp. jk18x7bins.61 | reverse complement strand
GTTAGGACATCCCTATGCATGCCTCTTGCCTTTCAATCCAGATTTTTGTCCTAACCAAAAAACCTACTGCTATACATGGGTGATGAGCAGATTTACTATCAAAAGCTATGCCTCGCCGAGATATCGTGTTCTAGAACATAGTGAATAATTACAAATTTTTCGGTATAATTAGTATCAATGTTATTCAAATTTATCAAATATAAATTTGCTAATAAGTTCATCAATAACTGGACAAAAAAAATTTATCTGGATTAAAAACTAAATTCCTCAATATAATTATTGTCCTCAATTTTTTTTAGCAAAAGTTAGAGGTAGTAAACACTAAAGTTGCAATTTCAACTATTGTCTTGCTCAAATATTTAAGTTTAATTTAAACTTTATATTTAATTTCATCACTCCTGATGAAATTATCTAAAAAAAATATATTTTTTTGACAAAAAAATAACTCACTGCCACAAATCAAGTATATATGCCTAGATTATTTTTGACATAAGTATTTAAGGAATAATAGTAGTTATACGGAAGCATTGTTTATTAATGCAGAGGAAGTTTTTCTAGCATTTTCAAGGGTTGGTATAGTAGAATAAAAACTATCAACCCTACGCATCAAAGAAAATTAAATCATGAAGACAATCATTACTGTCTTGGGTATTACTACAATCTTGCTATCTTTTACTCCCATTACTAAAGCTCAATCAAATACCCATCAAACAGGACAAACAACTCTATCTGGGGACTCTCTGAAAACAGTGGAAGGTAGATCTATTTTTAATGACAACTACCGCACATATATCAATGATCCAGAATCTAGTAATCCTCCTCCTGGTGGAATTAAACTCTATGAATTGCGTCGCCAACAACAAAAAATAGAAGTCATGCCAGGAGTATCTATTCCTGTAAACCCAGATGAGCCTCAATCAGATAATCCTCTAGAAGAAAATACCCTAAATGGTGATAAAAAAGAAGAAGGATTCAAGCTGGAATTAGGAATTTGACATACTCGGAAGTTCTGATCACTGTAATAGAGCATCAGAAACCCTACCGTTAACGAATTTCCTATGCAGGAGCGTCAGTGACGGGAACATCACGTGGAAGTAACATATTAGGGAGTTTACCATAACTCAGTTCCTCATTTTTTTGTCACAGTTGCAACAAAAACAACAGTTATAGCACTTCGTGCTGGTATAGTTACAGATTAAAATAGGGGAACTGCTCAGTAAAAAGAGATTCAATCGTGATTTGTAAATACGCGAGAGCGAAGCGCTATAATAGGCACAGACTTCGTGGTTAGATCAAATATAGATACAAAGTCAAATTGTGGCAATAACTACTGCGCCTGGTTGGGCGACAAATCCTCCGCTAAATTTGAGTAAGCTTATTTAAGCAGATTTGATATTTAAGACTTACGCAACTACGCTATATGTAGCGCATACTAATCTAGGCGATCGCCACAATAGCTTGAGCGATAGAACTCCGTGCGTGCGTGCGTGCTCCTGCGCGAACGCCTCAAAAGTTTTTAGCATTATGAAACCTTTCTAAAAAAATTTATAGCAGTCGCTAGAGCAGTTAGTTAATAGAATAGAAGTAGTATTTTATAGATAGGGATTCGCGTTTCATGTGCGTAGCTCTCGCGAGCCGTCCCGGAATCGCCTAATCATTGCCCAACTCTATAGTTACCTTCCCCTGACGCGGAACGGAGTTCTATCTAGAAAATGGTAGTGGTGTATTGTAATTGTTTTAGTAACAGTACAGTAAGCGTTTTAGTCTTGATTTACCATTACTATACAGGACTACCTAGAAAATTTTGATTGCTTATGAGATGCCATTGAGTATGTCTGGCGATTAGCGTCCTAAGCGTCTTGGCGGTTGCTATAATTATCCACGAAAAAATTACCCTAAATTTTCTTACTGGATATTTCAGTTCATTGATTAGATAATTTGACAGTAATTCATGTTTAATTTGATAAATAGTTTTTCCCATTTTCCCAGCTAAACTTTTTAAATGATTCCCCACCAGCATGGCACCAGCAATATGATTTCGTTGAATTATTGCATGATGACATTCACAAAATTATAGACCTGTTAATTGCTTAATTTATCGATTAAATTCCTCTATTTTTCATTTTTTTTTATAGGTAGTTTTCCAGATTAGTTATTATAATTTGTGTGATTTAAGAGTAAATATTGGCAGTAGTAAACATAATTAAAATCCATATTTTTCAAAGATAAAACAATAATGTAATTATCCAATAATTAGATATTTTTAGTAAAAAGAATTTACAGTTCGTAACAAGATATTCCAGAAAATTGCGCCAATCTTACTATTCATTATGACCTGCATGAGGGGTGCTATCTGTCCAGCAAAACAATGAACTAGATCGACACCTATAAAACCAAGCACTACGCTATATGTAGCGTAGTTGCGTAAGTCATGATATTATTAGTTTTGACCTACTATTTAATGACATGAATAGCTACAAATTTCCAGATGATTTTATGTGGGGAGTAGCCACTTCCTCCTATCAAATAGAAGGGGCAACTACAGAAGCAGGCCGTAAACCTAGCGTCTGGGATACCTTCAGCGCCAATCCGGGAAAAGTTTTGCATGACGATACAGGTGCAGTAGCTTGTGACCACTATCATCGTTACGAAACAGATATTAAGTTAATGGCACAACTAGGTGTCAAACATTATCGCTTTAGTATAGCTTGGCCACGGATTATTCCTGAAGGTCGAGGAAAAGTAAATGAAGCAGGTATAGATTTTTATCGCCGTTTAGTAGACTGTCTGCATCAACATAATATTACTCCTCACGCGACTCTGTTTCATTGGGATAGCCCCCAAGCTTTAGAAGACTTATATGGCTCTTGGCGTAGTCGGGAAATGGCAAAAGATTTTGCCGACTATGTAAGTACTTTAGTGAGTATGTTGGGCGATCGCATCACTAACTGGATGACTATTAATGAAATTCCCTGTTTCACCCATCTTGCTTATGCGGTTAATTCCGATCCACTTCATGCTCCTGGTACTAGGGTTGAGACTCAGAAAGAAGTCTGGCAAACTTCCCATAATGCTTTACTTGCCCATGGGCTAGCTACCCAAGCTATTCGTGCTGCTTCTCCGAGTAATTGTTTTATTTCTTTGGTTGATAATATTTCTGTGACTGTGCCGATTTCTGAAACACCAGAAAATATTAAAGCTGCCCAACAAGCTTTTCATCTTTGCGAGCAAAATGGCGGAATTATTTTTCCTGCTCTCACAGGTGCTTATAGCCCTGCTTTACTAGAAAGTTTGGGAAATGCAGCACCAGATATTCAGTCGGGAGATTTAGAAATTATTCATCAACCTATTGATAGTATTGGTTTAAATATTTATTCAGGTACTTATGTACAGGCAAGGGATAATGCGATCCATCCCTACCGCGATCGCCAACCTGGTTATGAGTTTTTATCTTTTCCTGTTGGCTATCCCAAAATGTATATGCCCTGGTTAAATATTATTCCTGAAAGTATCTATTGGGGTATTCGTCACATTGGAGAGACAGTAGGGCGAAAAGATTTACCATTATTTATTTCTGAAAGTGGCTGTGCAGCTCAAGATCAAGTGAATCATCAAGACAAGGTTATAGATACCGACAGAATTATGTATTTGCGCCAATATTTTAAAGCTGCCCATCGTGCCATTAGTGAAGGGTATCCATTAAAAGGATATTTTGTGTGGAGTTTTATGGATAATTTTGAGTGGTCTTATGGTTATGACCATCGCTTTGGTTTAGTTTATATTGATTATCAGACTCAGCAACGTTTACCAAAAGCTAGTTTCGATTGGTATCGCCAATGTATTAGTCAAAATCGAGTAGTTTGAAGCAAAATAAACAAGTTAGGAGCCATGTATAGCGCTTCGCTCTCGCGTATTTACAAATCACGATTGAATCTCTTTTGACTGAGCAGTTCCCCTATTTTAATCTGTAACTATACCAGCGCGAAGCGCTATAAAAATAAGTTGTACAAATTTGATGTGACATAGCTTCTGAATCTAGCTTGCATACAAAAACTGTTCAGGTTATTTTTACACGAGTCCTTGTGTTTTTTTGTAAGAGTTAGGAATTAGGAGGTGCAGAGGTACTGGGTTCGGAATTGGAGAGTAGCACAAATATTTCAATAGTTTTGCAGGTAATTTTACTGTAGCTAAAGATAGCTACAAGTCTGCTATATAAAACTCAATCAATCTTTGATTTGAGCCATCATTGCAGCATCATCCCAATAGGAAGATACTTGTTTAATTTTGTCATTTCCGTTGATGTCAAACACACTAATTCCTTCTGCCACTCCTTGCTTACCATTTTTCCCTACTCCTTTCATAGTCCATTTAACTGCTGCCCCATGATCTACAATAAATATACTGTCTAGTGTCAATTCAAACTTGGCAAAAACTTTCGATAAAATCTCAAACAATTTTTGATAATCTGAGTGCACTTTATTTGGTGGTTTACCCACAGGGTCATAAATAATAGCATCTTCGGCAAAATTTTATACCCATGCTTCAGCATTCATGGTTGCCATATGTGTGAAATAAGATTTACTAATGTTTCGATAGTTTCTTTTGTCATATATACGTTTCCTCATTGTAATATTTGGAAATGTTGATCTTCTTTCATCTAAAAAAAATCCGGTCTGCAAGGAAACCCTTATGCTATCTGCCGTAAGGCAGGCGGAGCCCACAGCTACGGGATGAAAGACCACGCTAGTGACTAAATAAAGTCGCCGTCCCCCTAACGGGGCGAGGGATTAATCCCCCTTAAACACCCTCCCTTAACTTTTTGCCTCGCCAAGATTATTGGTCGGTACTATCCAAAAAGCACGGACGTGCCATGGAACCTCCCTACGGGCGTGTTTAACTTTCTACTTTATAAGCTAGAGTGCGACCTGAAACTGGTCAACAGAACCGAGACACCAAGCCTCTCTGGGATTTCTACCCCAAACCCTGTAGCTGCCGCGTCGGCGACAGGCTCAAGTCCTTTAGGGATTTCTACCCCAAACCCTCATAAAGTAACCCATCAAAGAACAGTACATCACATCTCATTCGGCAACGAAAAAGATCGAAAACAGCCTAATAACCAAAACTAAAAAGAATTAATCAGTAGTCGAAGGAGAAATAGAAAA
>JAJEAQ010000033.1 GCA_022822685.1 Trichodesmium sp. jk18x7bins.61 | reverse complement strand
AAACTTTAGCGCTGGCAGCTAAATCAAGATTTCGGGAGGCTGGTAAATTCAACCAGTCTATCCACAGAGGTGACTCAGAAAAGTTATTGTGTTCATTAATAATGCAACCATAGATAGTCGCAGCTTGGATGCCTCTGGGCAGAATTGTAGATAATCTAGAAGCGATCGCTTCTTTTGTTTCCAGTTGTTTTGGAGCTTTTTGGTGGTAATTATGAGTATTAGTACAGAATAAATGTAAAGTTGATTCTTTGAGGGTAGCTCGAATCTTAACTGCCTGGGTAGCCAACTTTTGTTCTAGCAAACGTTCAATTGCTGCTACATCACCCCAACTTGCCCATTCCTGTAGCATCAAATCAGGAGGGGTTAAATCCACTCGCAGCATCCAGTCAGGCGTAGTTTCACCTTGAACAAGTAGAGAAATTAAAGCCTGATGGAAATCTTTTAGCTTGAGGTCTCGCAGTTTTTGGGCGATCGGCTCCGCCAGCAGAGAGGGATCAGGGCTATAAGTTGCTTCACAGGATACCCATAATATTTTTGGGGTTTGAAATTTTGGACTTTGGCCAGTATCTTCTGATTGTAGAGTTGTTTCTGTTAATTTTTCCTTAAGTTGTCTTTCTCGAATTCTGACATTAACACATACCCCTAACTGACCTAAAACCTCGCTCAGATAACTAGCAATTGCATCTGGGTGGCCATATGCAGCTAATCTTTGAGAGGAAACTGTCAGGGTAGAATCAAGCAAGTATTGATCCGGTTTATTTCTGTTTTCTAGCTCTGCTTCTTGTTCATCAGATTGTTTCGGTTGAGTTGGAGAAAATATCTGTGATCTCAACTTTGGTGATGAAACTAGATTGGGATTCTCTAATGTGTCATTTGTTAAGAAAGAAGCCTTGGGAGCAGTTGAAACCAGTTCAGAGACTCTATTGTGATTGATACCCAGTTGAGGAGATTGCCCAGCACCAACTTTTGTTAAATTTTCTTTAGGTAAAGTCGGACTACCATCATAATTGTGTTGGTATTGTTGAAGGGAAGCGTAACTAGATGTCAAGTGGGGGCTAATTTCTGAATCAGAGGAATTAGCTGGAGTGTCAATCCTTTGGTTCTGAGCAGCTACCTTATTGCCATCAAGTTTTACTGTCCAGTCAGGTCGCCGACGACCTAAAGTTCGGCCACACAGAAACATCAGGTAAATCCGAGGTTGCTTAGGAGGTAGTAGAGACTCTAAATTGATCTGACTCAGTGCCTGAGAAAACCTATTTAGTGCCAAGTTCATCTCTGGACATTTTTCAGCTTCACAGAGAATATGTAGGTGATTGCCACGCAATCTTACTTGTACTTGTACTTCTGGAAGTCCCAAGGCTTTTTGAGCCCAACTTCCTAGAGGCGATCGATTGTCTGTCAATATAGTTTTTTTCCCTTTCATCTTCTCCTTTGTCTGGGAGACTCCCTTGAGTGGCTTAACTATTCATCGGTGACACTTCGGACTGTAGCGTATTATGGGAAATAAAGAAAAGTATATTCCTAAAATCAGCAGAATATTGCTACAAACTATAGGCCCAACACTCCACTTTTAGTATGATCAGCCAACAGCCTCAGTATTCAGGAGCCCGAATCAAGAAAAATCCTAAGTCCTGATGCCTGAAACGCACATTAAAGCCTCCGTGTTTTAACCTATGGCTCAAAACCCATGCTACTCACCTACTCCAAAAACCAACAGTTGAGGCTAGACAACCTTAGTCGTTGTGTGATATATTTTTCCCATTCAGGAGTAAGGTTTTAATGTACTTTTGTCAGCAAATATTACTAAGTCCAGATCAAGAATTAACTCACATATTAACATTCTTATGTGAGGAAGCCCATAAGCTAACTAACATGAGGATATATTATTAAAGGCAATTATTTTTGAGGGCAAAAACAGGCATTGGTAAGTTTGATTTAGAGAAGGTCTACAAAAACAATAATCATTATAAAGTTATATACTCACAAGTAGCACCACAAATACTGAGAACTGTAAGAGAATCATTTAAGTCTGATGATGGTAAAGTCACAGCCTATAAAATAGATATACCCAAAATACCTAATTACAGAAACAAAGGAGTGATGACTACACTTAATGATCCAAAACTAGCATTAAATCTGAAAGGAAATAAAATTCTAGATCCACTAGGTAATATCTGTAAGCCTTAGCTTGGAAGGGATAGCTTCTATATTTTTCCCCTTAGTAATCCAAATTTTGCTCAGATAAAAGAACTCAAAATATTACCAAAAAACAGATATTTTTATTGGGAGTTTGTCTATAAAAAAACAATAATTAAACCTCAATTAAATCAAAAAAATGTATGAATAATTGACCATTGTTTAAATAATTGGTTGACTTGTATATGGAATCTAAACAGTACCGTCAATGACCCCACCGTGTAGACAGATGGGACTTGCAAAGATAAGGTGACTTTGCGCTTGCATTTAAGAGTTTGTCACAGCCCTGGCATGATTGTGACAAATGTGGTCAAGAACTAGACCATCAAAACCCCGCCGGGGCGGGCGAGGTCTTATAATTGTAGTTAGAGTCGACGCCCGATATTATTCGGGGCGCCTCGACTTCAGAACCGGACGTGCCGCTTTCGCTGCATCCGGCTCCTAGTTAAACTAGGATTTCTCCAAGCTCATGTGTTCATAGTGATGACATTGGCTGTGGAGTGCCTCAAGGTTCCCCGGCTTCCAATTGTTATGGTTGCCATCCTTATGGTGTAGTTCTACCTTATTTCCAGGCATGAACCGTAGTCCACAGGCCTCACATGTATAGTCTTGTTTCTTCAAGACTTTTGCG
>JAJEAQ010000229.1 GCA_022822685.1 Trichodesmium sp. jk18x7bins.61 | reverse complement strand
AATACTATGTGTATTGCTACTCATGTCCTGTCATTTACTCTACGTAAATCGTTCTGTTCTGACTAACCGCAACCAGTTTATGGTTGCATCCTACCCACTAGGCAGGGATTCACTCTACCCTGTTTACCTGAGTTTTCGACCTCACTCAAGACCAGCCTAATGTTTTTATCCGTTCCGAGAAAAGAATTGTTTTGTTGACTTAGTCGCCTTCAATTTGCCCATCAGAATCCCTGGAATGCAGTTATTAATAGCGGTTACTGCGGGACTTACTCCGATTATGTAGTCATTTGTTTTTCCCATTGACTCATTAGTCTAGGACACTTTTTCAGAAGGTTCGTTAATCTCTCCAGTATCAGCTCCCCATTAACTCCAGAGTGCCTATACGCTTTGGCTCTGATTGAGTCCTGTTGCCTGCTTCACCCTAGGTTCCGGGTATGGTTCCTGAACTGTGGCCAGATAGGGATTCACGCCTTCCTTAGCGGGTGGTCCTCGCGTTTCCGCTTCACCCACATTCTTAACTCAGTTATCCGCCCCGTTGTGGGTTTCGGGGGCTGGACTCTAGCCATACATCCTTAGTTGCTAAGGATGTATGGCTAGAAACGACTCGCACTCCTAAAGTCATTATGTTGGTGAGTAAATATCAATCCTGGTAATGGAGATTATACGACTTACACATTTTTTTGCTGTCAAAACTATAGCACTAGAGATATATAGTTTTTATCTACTTAGTAGATGAGTATAATTAAAACCATAATAATTGAAGCAAGTAAATTTCCCAAAACTCTTTTGCTTGTCAAGACATAAAGGAGTATTGGGGAGTCTGTGGGTGCCAATAAATGGTTTCAGATTTATTCTGGTAATCAAATTTTTAACCCGATAAATTTTGCTCATAGATTTTGTTTAAAAGGCAAAACTGAGTATTATTTTATAGTGGTTCAGTCTCTAGGAATAGATCATCCTAACTATGATGATTTTATACTTGTCCAGATACTCGTATAGTCATATTTATTAGGCGTTGAAGTCATACAATCTCAGAGGGGATCTCTAAATAAAATATTAAGCCTTGATGTAGAGTGGGTTAGGTGGGAAGAATTCCACACTAATGATCGGATATTTTAAAACCCCGCCGAGGCGGGCGGGGTTTTGAGCCGCCGTCACCCACCGAAGATTGGCTGTTTGATGCTATTTTTAGTTTTTTTTACAGATATCTTCTAAGCAGGTGTTAAGTTGAGTGGTATTAGTACAAACTCCAAATTTTAGGGTACTTTGTTTTACCTCAACTTAATCACTTATATTTTGGGGCTAATTTAGAGCATTTTTCCTACTTTAAATTATCTCCAGAAAGTTTTCTCAATGAACAGCTTAATGTCTAATACTAAGTAGTATCAATTCACCTTTAGAAAAACTTTCCGATAGTTCTACATATCCATGTTTCTCTGATCATTAATATTGATTAAACCTCTTGAGGAGCTAACGGTGGAATTCTTGCTACAACACCTTTTTTTAGCCTTTCTGGTCTTTCCGACCAAGACAATAATCCATCAGATTTAGTATAATAGAGACTAGCACATTCTAATACTGCTGCAGATACTTCTGGCAAAGTTTCTATTTTGTGGGGTAAATCTCCAAATACATAAGTATACTTACCGGAAGCAGCAAAAGAAATAGCACAAGAGTGACTACAAGTACTCATACATTCTATTGGTTTTATAGAAAAATTATTGCTCAAGTGCGAATTTTTATGCTGTTGGGAAAGTTGTTCGAGTAGTTTTTCTCCTCCGCTAATGCCCTGTCTTTTCCCATCTTTCCAAAGACTAGCACAGCTAGTACAAACAAATAGAATATGTAGGGTTGACATTCTGTTTTTTTTGATAATTTACGACAATTAAATTAGTAGTATTAGCTAAATATAGCACTTGTGAAAAATACAACTCCAATAGCAGTTATGGCTAAACCTAGGAAGCGCATTAAAGAAAAGAATTGATTTTGCCAATAATTATTTAGTAATTCAGCAAATTTCATAGCCAATAATGCTATTATTAATTGAATTGTTGTAAAGCCTAACAAATATGCTAATAATGGAGTCATTTCTGCACCAATAATTGCTTCTCCATAAGCATAACCGTGAAATATGCCAGCCATACCAGCAAGAATACTTAGTAGTGGAATAGTTAGCTTTTGTCTCAGAGCTAATATTAGGCCAAAAGCAACTACAGAAATCGCGATCGCGATTTCTGTTAAAGGCAAATCAATACTGAGAAGGTGAATACCTGTTCCTAGAAGGGCTGTAGCGAGAAAAGATGCCAATATTAATATACTTTGAGGGATTATTGCTGCTATTAATCCAACTGCTACCACAAAAGCCAAATGGTCAATACCAATCACTGGATGTCCAATACCAGATAGGAAACCTTCCCACAAATTAGCTGGTGTTTTTCCTCCCATAGGATGATGAGCAATTGCTGATTCTATGGTGCTGAAAAATATTAAGGTTGCAGATACTACAATTGCCCTGATTTTTGGGAATAGAACCCGAATCCTACCTTTTGTAGGTTTGTGATGTTTGTATATCATCCGTACCTCGCAGATGTGTTGATTATTTTTCTTTAATGTTGGCGGGCATCCTGGCTGAATGAGATTTGAGATACTTGAATATAGATCATCTAAAAATCATTTCACAGTTGCGGGACAGCGTTGGATTTGCACCAAACTTTCCCCTTTACTTCTAGTGACTGATTCCCACTAGAATCAACATAGACAATAAATTATATCACAATATTTCTGAATCTAGCTCAGGTAAGTTGATTTTTTTGACCTAAGATTTCAAAAAATTTTTCTTAATAAATCTTTTAAAGCTCATTTACCAACACCTCATGCCTAATTTAATTTGGTCGCTCTATTAAACCTAGAGAAATTTGGGAGTATGGTAGCTCGGAACTGAAGATTCGGGGTAAAAATAGCTTTCTTTTGTAACTTTCTGTAGTGGGAGGCCTAAATGATGTGAAATATTAAGGATATATGAACTAAATGAGAAATATTTTTAAGACCATCTGTAGAAAATCAATTACTTGAAAATATGTATAATATTAATTGAGGTTAAATAGTAAATATAGAATTGGCAAAATTATACTTCACTAGAAAGAAAGTAAGGAGTTTTACTCAAGCACTAAGACTAATCTTCAAATTAAAATTTGACCCCTTCATAGCGAATAGGTAACTACCATTAAGGAAAAGACAAATATGTCCAGATATGATTCTAACCTGAAATGCTCATTTTGTGGCAAGTCGCAAGATCAAGTACGTAAGTTAATAGCCGGCCCTGGTGTTTATATTTGCGATGAATGTGTAGAACTTTGTAATGAGATCTTAGAAGAAGAATTCTTTAATTCGAGCAAAAAAGTCACAGTCCCTAGCCCGGTGGAATCACGAGTAGAAAATGCTCGTCATTCAACTAACAGTAATATTCTTTTAGAAAAAGTTCCTAAACCTACGGAAATAAAGCAATATCTAGATAATCATGTAATTGGACAACAAGAGGCAAAAAAAGTACTGTCAGTAGCAGTATATAATCACTACAAGCGCCTGAGTTGCCAAACAAAAAATAATTCTGACAAAAGTAATGACTCTGATGTGGAATTACAAAAATCTAATATCCTCTTGATTGGCCCAACAGGTTGTGGCAAGACTCTATTAGCTCAAACTTTGGCAGCTCAATTAGATGTACCATTTGCAGTAGCAGATGCAACAACCCTTACCGAAGCTGGTTATGTGGGAGATGATGTAGAAAATATCTTGTTAAGGTTACTACAAGTAGCAGATTTTGATCTAGAGGCTGCTCAAAGAGGAATAATATATATAGATGAAATAGATAAAGTTGCTCGTAAAAGTGAAAACACTTCTATCACAAGAGATGTATCTGGAGAAGGGGTACAACAGGCTTTGCTGAAAATACTGGAGGGAACAGTGGTAAATGTCCCCCCACAAGGAGGACGTAAGCATCCCTATCAAGATTTTATTCAGCTTGATACTAGCTCAATTTTGTTTATTTGTGGTGGTGCTTTTGTTGGTCTGGAGAAAATTGTTGAGCAACGACAAGGAAAGAAATCATTGGGCTTTATTCAGGCTGAGGAACTTAAGCAGGGTAGTATAGCTTTACAATCAAAAGAAAAACGTAATGTGAATGTACTCAAAAATACAGCTCCAGATGACTTAGTGAAATTTGGTTTAATTCCAGAGTTTATTGGACGGATGCCTGTGTTGACAGTCATTGATCCATTGGATGAAACTGCATTAATGAAAATATTAACTGAACCCCGAAATGCTTTAGTGAAGCAGTATCAAAAATTATTAAAGATGGATAACGTCAAGTTAGAATTCCAGAAGGAAGCTCTCAAGGCGATCGCTAAAGAAGCATATCGACGCAAAACAGGAGCTAGGGCGTTAAGAGGTATTTTAGAAGAGTTGATGCTTGATATCATGTATGAATTGCCATCCCGTCAAGATGTCACCCGTTGCACAATTACTCAAGAAATGGTTGAAAAACGCTCTACTGCTGATTTGTTATGGCATCCGGCTTGGCATAAACAGCACGAATCAGCTTAGAGATTTGGCAATCAAGTTTGACATACTCCCAACGCTGCGCGATAGCAAGCTGCGCGGCATCCAATAACCGACAATAAGACCCCGCCCTTCAGGGCGGGGTTTTGATTGCGGTTTTGACAACTGGTGTGCCCTCCCCCTGTGTAGATAGCAATCCTATTTTCTGGATTAGGAGTGCAGAAGACTTGGATTCAAGCTGTGCCAATTGTGTAGGCGTGTTTTGAGGAGTCCTCACAGATGAGAACTTTGGTCAGCGAAGGAAAAACGAAGCAACGCAGATTTATCCCGTTGCGCAGTATCAGCTTAGAATCCCTGTGGCTTTAGTTCAGGCAGTAGTTAAATGTCCCACAACTTATTAATGTCTGCCATAGCTGAAAACTTGCCTTGTGAAGTAATCTGATGCTAGTATTCAGGTAAAAACTTTCTTCTTTTTTTTTGCTATTGCTAAATCGAGTTTGTGATATAATTTATCTCATAGAATCGTATCGGTTTCGAGGAGCTGTTTAAGTTCGATGGGCGTTTTCCAGATTTTTCTTGGCAGACTTGTCTCCGAATTCTATTTTTGATATCTTTGAGCAATTTTGGGGGACATTTTATGTCAATATATGTAGGCAATTTATCTTATAACGTAACACTAGAGGATTTAAATACAGTGTTTACTGAGTATGGAACAGTAATCAGAGTCAAGTTACCTGTAGATCGTGAAACAGAACAGCCACGTGGTTTTGGCTTTGTAGAAATGGCAACAGAGCAAGAAGAAGAGAAAGCTATTGAATCTTTAGATGGTGCATCCTGGATGGGTCGTCAAATGAAAGTGAATAAAGCCAAACCTAGAAATGATAGTCGTAGATAGTCTAGCAGTACGAACTAATTGATTTGGCATTACTGAACAGAATCCCCAGCGCAGTCCCCTTCTAAATCGTAGATTATAGATCGGGAGTGCGGGAGTGACAATTATTTTATATATTAGTAGCTTGGTACGGTAAAAGCTTATAGGTGGAGACACGACTTTTTTTAAATAGCCATCATCAAGTTTTTTGTTGGTTGTATTTTCCTGGGGTTTCATAAGCAAAAGTTCTGATGGATCGCGCTCGATCAGAAGCTCAAGCCAGCCACGAGAATCTCCATCTATAATCTCTGATTTAGATTGATTGTGTTCAACCTCCTAATCATAAGTACTTTCAAAAAGAATATCTTTGTATAATTGGTGGTAAGGGGCGAAAAATTTTACCGCCAAGCTAGCATTGAAAGCCCTAGTATTTCAAGCGGGGAATGAAAAAGCAGGCTACTAGGTTACTCCACAAGCGAGCTATTGAGAACTAGGCTTTTAGGTGAAAGTAGACTCAGCTCATAATGCTTGAGTCCTTTTTATTGTTATTGATAGCAAATTCCTGCTTGTTGAAGCCGACTCAATGCCTCACCCAACCTATCACAATTAGCAATTAAACTCAACCTCACATACCCTTCACCGCCACTACCAAAAGCATTCCCAGGAGTGAGTACAATTCCTGTATTTTGCAATACAGACAAAGCAAAATCAGTAGAGCCTACTCCTGGTGGACAAGGAACCCATAAATACATAGTTGCCAAGGTTTTACGAACATTCCAACCTAGTTCTCCTAATCCTTGAATCAGAAAATCTCGGCGTTGGCGATAACGTTCTTGTACCTGATATAAATATTCATCTGGTAACTGTAAGGCAGTCTCAGCTGCTGACTGTAAGGCAGCAAACAAACCATAATCCAAATTGGTTTTTAGAGTGCGTAACCCCTGAATAATGTGAGAATTACCAACTACAAAACCTACTCTCCAACCTGCCATATTATATGTTTTAGACATTGTGTGAAATTCAACACCAATATCTTTTCCTCCAGAAATTTCTAATAAACTGGTAGGCTGATAACCATCAAAAGCCAACTCGGCATAACATAAGTCGTGAACTAGCAAGATATCATATTTTTTGGCAAAAGTAACAATTTCCTGAAAAAATTCTCGCGGAGCGGTAGCACCAGTAGGATTACTAGGATAATTAAAATAGAAAATCTTTGCTTGCTGTGCAACATGATCGGGAATATCTCCTAAATCAATAATCCAATCATTTTCTGGCTTGAGCAAAATACTATGAACTTTACCTCCAGCAATTAAAGGTCCACGAAAATGAACTGGATATGCAGGATTAGGTGCTAAAACTAAATCTCCTGGATTTACGTAGGCTAAAGCTAAGTGAGTTAAGCCTTCCTTAGAACCTAGAAGAGGTAAGGCTTCAGCATCTGGGTCAAGCTTTACTCCATAACGATGATGATACCAGTTAGTAATTGCCTTTCGGAAACTAGCAGTACCTTCAAAAGGTGGATAACCATGATTAGTAGCTTCTCGTAAAGCTACAATGGCGGCATCAACTACAGGCTGGGGAGTAGGCCCGTCGGGGTTTCCCATTCCTAAGTCAATTAAATCTAGCCCTTGTTCACGAGCAAGGGCTTTTAGTTCATCTAAACGAGCGAAAACGTAAGGTGGTAGTGTTTGTATTCTGCTGGCGGGTTTAATCCAATCCATAATTTTTACCTAAAAGCAATTGGGAGTTTTAAAGCTCCTTCTATAGTTGAGGGGAGATGAAAAACGATTCTTGCTGATGTCTGCTGTCAAAATTCTTTATTTATTTTGAGAAGTAATTGACATTCCCAAAGCTGTCTTCGGCGATCGCCAAGATTACACAGAGACTCGCCATAATCGCTGGAATTTCTACAATCAGCTCAGGTGGGCAAATCTCCGGCTAGCTGATTATTTCCCATTGGCCTCTATGATAGCTGCTGGAGTGTTTTTGTTTGGGCAATTTCATCATGTTTGCCCCCTTTTTTTCTGGTTATAATTTTTGTATTTTGTAGATTGTTTCCCCCTAACTGTGTTTAATTTCTGCGTCAAGTTTTCGATAAAAATTGGATAATTATATGGCATTTATAACACTATCACCAATGAAATAATTTAACTCGTAATCTACTACAAATTATTGCTTTGTGAGTTCTAGTGCTTACCACTGGTATAGTTAAATATTAAAATAGGATACGCCCTCGCTCAAAGTAGATTCAATCCAGATTTGTAAATAGGGGATGGAGAATAGCTATAGTTGAGTTTTGATTCTCAGATTAGCCTGAATTAAGAACTGAAAATTCTGAAACAGACTGGCTTAATTTTTTATAGCTGATAGAAATGTAAATCCCTAGTTTCTGTAAGGATATTGTCTGTAACATCCCTGTGTTCTATATTCCTAATTTATAGTTGAGCGGACTCTGCCGGTACATTAGCAGTGCTGTATCTGGCTATCTATAGAAAAAATATTTTGATTTGACTTGGAGTGCCTACTAAGCCTGAGCTTGTCACCAATAGATTCCTACTGACTACAGACTACTAAAGCAGTAGATTTTTGTACCTCGCCAAGGCTGAGAACTGCTATATCTTTGAAGGTACTCGGCTTTTTCTCTTCTGAGCATTTCCTTTTTAGGGGCAAAAATGGATTCAAATCCAATATTGCTTTCTATACATCTGCTTTGAAAACGACTAAGCTATTCTGTCTTTTATGATCGTAGTGAGAATTAGCATAAATTCTGAGTTATTCTTAATCTGAATTAATTCTCATATTTTGTGTTTCTAACTCCAGTGAGATTGTGGTTGAAACCATAGCTGCTACTAACTGTTCAGGAACTACCCTAAATGGTAATCGATGAATGTCAGAATTATGATGACAAGAAACTTCAGCAGCATGCCGTAATTCAGATAGGGTTATTTGTTCTAATCCTAAATCAGCTAAGGTTTTTGGTAAACCAATCTCATCGTAGAATTTTAATAGTTGTTGCCTGGCAGTTAGAGCTAATTGACTGCCCTGTAGCATTTCTTCCAACCTGAGCTGAACTAATATACCATAGGCAACTTTTTCTCCATGTAATGTGCCATGACTGGCTGGTAAATGAGTTAGGCCATTATGAACAGCGTGGGCAGCGACAGTTCGACATTGAGCTCCGCCAATACCTCCAATTAAACCTGCTAATAGTACTGTGGCATCAACAACTTCTTGCCAGCTTTCCCCTCCTGGTTGTTGTAGAGCGGCAGTTGATTTTTGAAAGAGGATATCTCGTAATACTCTTGCTTGTTGGATAGCAGCAATGATCATTGTTTGTTCTAAGTGGCCACTGCTTACTGAAGCTTCGTACCATTTAGCGATCGCATCTCCAATACCAGCTACTAAAGTCCGGGAAAATCCTGTTTTGATTAGTTCGTAGTCTAGAATCAGTAAATCTGGACATTTAGCTAGACTTACATCATATAAAAAAGCTCCTTGTTCTGAGTAGATATTTGATAATGCAGTCCATGCAGCACAAGTAGCGGCTGAGGTGGGAATAGTGACTATGGGCAAATGACATTGTTGAGCTACCAGTTTGGCGGTGTCCATGGCTTTTCCACCACCAGTACCAATTATTAAGTCTGGTTTTTGAGTTGCGATAGTTTGGTGGAGATTGGCCTGGTTAGCTTCACTACATTCTGACCCATAGTTAGCTTTGGTAAATTTTAAATTATGGATTTGTTGTAGGGGTTGGAAGTAAGGTTGGATGATGTTAAGGGAGCGATTACCTCCAATAATCAAAGGATTGCTGCCTAGACTGGCGATCGCTTCTCCTGAGTTGGCTAGAGCATTTTTCCCTCGGATAATTTTACCTGGAGCGATATTTAAGGATAATAAATTAGTAGCTGATTCGGTGATATTGGTAAATTTAATCATCTGAGACTAGATTCAAGTCAATTCTATTGAGTATAGGCAATTCTTTTTTTAGCTATGAGATTTTTTATGAAAATTTTAATATTTTTTTGCCTATATATTAAGTTTATACAAATCCCAAATGGCTTCTATTTAACCATCTGATGGTTATGCCAAAATGAGTTAAACCTATAAATGAGGAAAAACGATGAAAGGTTCATTTGCTAAATATGCCCAAGAAAGTACTACACAAATAACATTTTATTATATCGAAGGTCATACAGAGAGTTTTAGTATACCAATAAATTCACAAGAATTTCAAAACACATTACCACAGTTGCTCCAACAAACATGGATTACTTTTCATTTAACCGATCAAACAGTTTGTATTTGTACTGACAAAGTGATGAAAATAGAAATCAAACCACCAATGAATCAAATGCAAGGACAAGGAGTATTTGCTAACTCTCAGAGAATAACTGCTTTGCAGCGTAATGCTGCTAGATAATAAATATTTGATCAAGAAAGAATTTAAGGAGTACCGTTCCCCAATTAATTTGGGAATTCTGTGTGACTGACAGATGTAGCTTGCTGCTCCGAAATAGTATAAATAGATTGAGTTACCCCCAGCCAAATTTTTAATTTTGGTCTTTAACAACCTTCGGCCCTGGGCAAGATGCAAGAGGCAAAAGTACTGC
>JAJEAQ010000368.1 GCA_022822685.1 Trichodesmium sp. jk18x7bins.61 | reverse complement strand
GTTTCTCGGACTCATGAGGTACAGCTTATCATTTACCAGCCTTGATTTGACGGAAATTAATGTACCTCACCAAACTGTGAAGTGCTATATAATTTCGGGAGATGTATATTGTATCTATTGCAACGCTTAGGGAGCTGATCTAACTCTGTACCTCCGTGCATCCTACTAAGAAAAACTAGGCGGCAATATATTTTTTTGAACAAACGTCGATCGCAGTCTCCATCTATAATCTTCGATGCCCAGTGGGGTGAGCTGTGACGCGTTAAATCTAGCTTTTCCTATTTTTTTACATCTGAGCCGCTCAAATCTGTTACAATTACAGGACTTACGCATTGACTCTATGTACATCAAAGTTTTTAGTAATTGGTATTAGCTAGCCTCTGGAAATTGGCTAGTTAAAGTCTATAAGGAATCCCTACCTATAATCTTTGATGCGCGGTGGGGAGGATTCAAACTGTGATCAGAAGCTTAATGTTGGCGAGATTTGGCCAGCCTCAAACTAAGTAAAATTACGGGAACAATTCCCACTAATACAATTGCTAAAGCTGGGCCAGCGGCTTCTGTTAACCTCTCATCAGATGCCAAATTATAAACCCTAACTGCTAAGGTATCAAAATTGAATGGACGAATGACCATTGTTGCTGGCAACTCTTTCATCACGTCCACAAATGTCAACATTGCCCCTGTTAATAACCCTCCCCACATTATTGGTGCATGAACTTTAATTAGGGTTTTCATTGCCCCGTAACCTAAACTACGGGAAGCTTCATCTAAACTTGGTCTAATCTTCCCTAAACTTGATTCGACAGCACCAAATGCTACTGCCATAAACCTCACTAAATAAGCAAATACTAACGCTGCAATAGTTCCGCTCAACAATAAGCCTGTCGATATCCCAAACGTGGAACCCATGAAGCTATCAATCGCATTATCCAATGTAGCAATTGGAATCAAAATTCCTACTGCAATTACTGAGCCGGGTATAGCATAGCCAATTGCTGCAAGGCGAGTTGATAAACGCATTCCCAAATTCGGATTTAATCGCACGCCATAAGCCAGAAATAGAGCGATCGCTACTCCCAAAACAGCAGTAACTCCAGCCAAAATCAAACTATGTGAAGCATAATCCCAAAACCTACCCCGAAAACTTTCTCCACCCTCAGCTATAGTCATTTCTAATAACAATCCGGCTGGCAACAGAAAACCTAAAAGAACTGGCAGCAAACAACTAATTAAAGCGCCCACTGCTCGGATTCCACCTAAATGAAACTGTTGCAAATTTTGATACTTACTGGTGCTTTGATAATATCTGGCTTGCCGACGTGACCAAAGTTCGAGCCAAATTAACCATAATACAAATAACATCAACACTGCTGCTAACTGTGCTGCTGCAACTCGTTCCCCCATACCAAACCAGGTGCGATAGATGCCAGTGGTGAATGTATCTACTCCGAAATATTGCACTGTACCAAAATCATTGAGAGTTTCCATGAGTGCTAGGGCTAAACCTGCCATAATTGCTGGCCTGGCTAAGGGTAAAGCTACTATGAAGAAACTACGCCAAGGATTACAACCAAGGGAGCGGCTAGCTTCTAGGGTGCGGGTTGACTGCTCTAAGAAGGCAACTCTTGTGAGTAGGTAGACGTAGGGGTATAGGGTGAGAATGAATAGAGCGATCGCTCCCCCTATCGAACGAATGTCTGGAAACCAATAATCTGTTACACTTGCCCAACCAAATATTTCTCGTAACCAAGTTTGTATCGGACCATAAAATTCTAAAACTTCAGTGTAGGTGTAGGCTAGAATGTAGGCGGGTGCTGCCAATGGTAATAACATTGCCCACTCAAATAAGCGACTTCCAGGAAAACGACACATGGTAACTAACCATGCTGCCCCTACTCCGATAATGGAAACTCCCCAGCCTACCCCTAATATTAGTATGAAAGAGTTGAGGAGATAACGGGGTAATACGGTAGAGGCTAAGTGACTCCAGATTTCGGCTGTATCTGAGAAAATACTACTGAGAACAAATAGTACAGGAGTTGAGATTAAAGTGGCGATCGCTATGACAAGTATTGTCCAAACGTTCCAGTGTGTATAGCGCCATCCTTTTAAACTTGCAAATATTTTGACTTTATACATGAGAAATTGTACAAAAAATTTAATGAGAATATTTATAAAAAAGTAGGCTAAAATTGTTTAGGAATAAATAAATCTTTTGCCAGTAAAACTGAAAGTCAAATGAGTCAAAACCAAGAAAAAAAAACCTATTTTTATATATAGTTTTGATTTTTGACTGACTGCTACAGCAAAGTCCAACGTTCTAGTGATATTTTAACAATCTTAGGGAGGTTAAGTAATAAATGGCCCAATCTGTAATTCTCCATTTGGAGAGTGTCAGTAAGCAATTCTCTCGCACTGCTACCCCTGCTTTGCAAAATGTCAGTTTAACATTACACCAAGGGGATATACTGGGGTTATTAGGGCCTTCTGGTTGTGGTAAAACTACTCTATTGAGAATCATTGCTGGATTTGAGCAATCCCAGTCAGGTATTATTACTATCAATGGGCAAGTAGTTGCTGCCGTAGATAATTGGGTGCCACCAGAAAAACGAAATATTGGTATGGTATTTCAAGATTATGCCTTATTTCCCCATCTGACAGTAGCAAAAAATATTGCTTTTGGGCTACACAATTCTGGGAAAAATTCAGGCACACAAATTAATCAAATGGTGACGGATGCTCTTGAGTTGGTAGGTTTGTCTGGGATGGAAAGTCGCTATCCTCACGAACTTTCTGGGGGGCAGCAGCAACGGGTAGCCTTGGCACGTGCTTTGGCGCCAAGTCCAACACTGGTATTATTAGACGAGCCTTTGAGTAATTTGGATGTGCAGGTGCGGATTAGATTACGGCAAGAGTTGCGGGATATTCTCAAGAGTGCGAGCGCTTCAGGAATTTTTGTCACCCACGATCAAGAAGAGGCAATGGCTATATCTGACCAAGTGGCAGTCATGCGAGCTGGATGTGTGGAGCAATTTGGGACTCCAGAAGGTATTTATACTCAGCCTGCTTCCCGGTTTGTGGCTGAGTTTGTGACTCAGGCTAATTTTTTGTTAGCACATCGTCGTGAACAAGCCTGGGAAACAGAGGTGGGTGCTTTTGAGTTAACTGATAATAATCTGTTTCGTGGAGAAGTAGCTAGTTTAGATGAATTTGATCGTGTTGAGTTGATGATTCGTCAAGAAGATTTGATATTAAAACCAGACAATCAGGGGGCGATGATAATTCGCGATCGGCAGTTTTTGGGTCGTGAATTGCGTTATTGTCTGCGGACTGAATCTGGGCAAGAATTAATCGCTCGCACTACTCCACAGGTAGCATTACCAATCGGAATTAAAGTAAAAGTATCTGTTGGGGAAGATTGTTTACGAGTTTTTCCATCAACATCTGGGGAAAATTATCCGAAATCTTCTAAACAAGTGGTTTGTCAAGATTCAATTGTTAGGTAGTAGGAGCATCTTGCTCCTGTGCGTGAGTATATAATGGGAGCATCTTACTCCTATGCGTGAGCGTTTAGTAGGAGTATCTTACTCTGGTGTGTTAGAGAGATACTTTAGTACATTCCTTTGACTTTTGACTTTTTCTCTGGCTACTACTTCCAGCTCACACGATCCATTAATTGAATTGCTTCAGCATTCAACTTGCCATAAACAGAAACATTCACAGGATCGCTCTTAAACTCACCAAAGGTAGTCAAAACTTGAGGAATGGAAACATCTGCAACTACAGGATATTCGTTATTCCCCTCAGAGAATATTTTTTGAGCTTCTGGGCTGACTAAATGTTCAAGAAACTTAATTGCAGCTTCTTTATTGGGAGCAGTTTTAACTACGCCACCACCACTAATATTAATGTGAGTACCGCGCTCATCTTGGTTAGGGAAAAACATACCTACCTTCTCAGCAACTGCTTGATCTTCTGTTTTGTTAGATTTTTTCAAACGCGCCAAGTAGTAACTATTAGCGATACCAATATCACCAATACCAGCAGCTACACCTTTAATTTGAGCAGTATCATTACCCTCTGGAGGTCTGGCAAAATTACTGACAAAACCTTTCCCCCAACTTTCTGCATCTGACATTCCGTGAGCCTCAATTAAAGATGCTACTAAGGATTGATTGTAAATGTTACTTGAGGAGCGGATTAAAATTTTGCCTTTCCATTTATCTGTTGCTAAATCTTCATAAGTTGAAAGAGCTGAGGGGTTAACCTTATCTTTGTTATACATAATCACCCTCGCCCGCTTAGAAAAACCAAACCATAAGTTTTCTGGGCTGCGGACGGAGTCTGGAATCTTACTTTCGAGAGTAGACGAAGATACTGGTTGTAAAATCCCTGCTTCTTGGGCTCGCCACAAACGACCAGCATCAACTGTGATGAATACATCTGCTGGGCTATTAGCCCCTTCACTTCGAATCCTTTCAATTAACTCATCCCCTTTGCCTTCAATCAGGTTCACTTTTAGGCCAGTTTTTTTGGTAAAACTGTCATAGAGAGCTTTATCTGTGTCATAGTGGCGAGAAGAATACAGATTAATAGTACCATTTTGAGCTAATCCTGGTTTGCTTTTACCAAGTTCCGCGATCGCCACAGTTGTCATTGCTGCACCTGTGCCGATAAATACACGCCTAGTAATTTTCATTTTCTATTTTCTCCTGATTTATTTTGGATAAGTAGTACCCTGTATTTCTTTAATGTGAGGCGCTCTCTCTCACAAGGGCAAGATGCTCCCACTACCCAAC
>JAJEAQ010000564.1 GCA_022822685.1 Trichodesmium sp. jk18x7bins.61 | reverse complement strand
CTCAGCAACAATATAAGAAAATATATCAATATTTGCTCAAATATTATATTCATTTTGGCAATGTGTTGATGGAAAATGAATCTTATGAAACTGCAGAAATAATTTATCAAAGAGCTTTATACATTAAACCAGATTCACCAGAAATTTATTGGCTATTAGGAAATTGTCTAGTCAAAAAAAAGCAGTTAAATCCAGCAGTTATTGTTTATCAAATAGCTATCCAAATATTACTAAGTCAAAAGAGGATAGATGAAACAACGAAAATTTACTTTCATTTGGGAAAGGTTCTGGAAAAACAGCAAAAGTGGCAGCAAGCAATTGATTATTACAGTAAAGTTAGATCTGAAAAATCAACATTAGAGCCAAATATATTTAATCATAATTTTCAACTCTGTCAACAGTTAGAGGGACTATATTTATCTACAAAAGATTGGATACTAAAATCAGATAGAAATAATGCTCAAAGATTATATACAAGAGTAAGATTAGAAAAATCCACAACAGAATATACAAAAGATTCTATCCATCCTCAGATTCAGGTGGATCTTAAAAATAGGAAGAAAGATATAGAATGTCAAGGGCTAAATTGTAGTAAGTGTTTATGGCAAATTCATCAATGGTTTGAACCAAAATGTTTTGCTCAAGCAGTCTATGGTATTAATATTAGGAGTGGATTAAGCCAAGATGTTAATCAGCTTACCGAGAAGTTGAGAACAAAACCTATCTTGACAGAAAATTCAAAGAATAGTACATCAGGATTTTCCCAACTTCAGAAAGCTTCTCAAACTCCAACTTTTGTAAGTATAATACCAGAGGGCAGAGCTTGGATAATGCCCAAGAAAAATGACTGGAGATTATGTTACGCGCTCGCCATTATGACGCCAGATAACTATTTACTGGCAGATTTGTCTAGAGAGTATCCATCCCCGTTACCGGGATGTACTAAATATCATCCCAAGGAACATCAGATATTTGGCTTAGAACAGTTACCGCTCCTAGAAAAAATAAATGGTAAAGTAGCAGTATTATCGGTATTGTCAGGAAATATATATTTTCATTGGATGGTAGACTTGCTACCCAGAATAGAAATATTAAGTCAGAGCTTAGATTTAGAAGAGATAGATTGGTTTGTTGTGAATGAGCATCAGCAACCATTTCAGCAGGAAACATTAAAAACTCTTGGTATTCCCCAACATAAAATTTTGGAGAGCGATCGCCATCCCCATATTCAAGCAGAAGAGTTAGTAGTACCTTCACATCCTAGCTATCTGGGATGGTTACAACCGTGGGGATTAGAATTTTTGAGAGAGGTATTTCTCAAAGATAGGATGATTAATCAGCCAGGGTGGCCAGAAAGAATATATATAAGTAGAGGTAATGCCAGGTATCGCCAAATCATGAATGAACCAGAGGTGATAGATGTATTAAAGCAGTTTGATTTTACTTGTATGACTCCAGAGTCAATGTCCCTAGAAAGTCAGATTGCCACCTTTGCCCATGCCAAGATTATAGTAGCCCCTCATGGAAGTGGTCTCACAAATATAGTATTCTGTAACCCAGGGACAAAAGTTATCGAACTTTTCTCACCCCACTATATCAGATACTATTATTGGCAGATTAGTCAATTATTAGGACTTGAACATTACTATCTAATTGGTGAAGCATTTCGTTGCTATCCAATTAGACATTTAATGTATGAAAGTTCCCTTGTAGAAGATATTTTTGTGAACTTAGTTTCACTTAATCAAATGTTCAAAGTTGTCGGTATTAAGAATTAAAAAAACTAGAGATTGTTTGTCAAAATCAGATTAAATATTTGTCTAGGTTTGGTGAGGCGAGAATATATTCCTACACTCACCGAGATTTGATTTTTCCACCGTAACCAAACAAAATTAAATACTTAGTTTTCTGTTTACTTAATTTTGTTGATAATTTAAGAAGGGAAGAGTCAAGAGGCGAAATGTAAGAGTGAACCCCAGGAATAAATTCGCGGGATTTAATCAGGAATTATATTATGTTCGGTAAAACATTTATGATCAAGTCCGTAGTTGGGATGCATCCCTATAGTTTGATAATTAGGGCAAAATCCCAACTACAAACAAAGACTTTTTGATAACTAATGATCCGAAAATGATATTAATTTGTTTTTCGACTTAAATGAATTTAGGAGATTCTATACCAATTCTTATATTGATGAGGTACAAAGTTTTAGGTTTTAGGGAACAGGTAACAGAAAAGAAGAAAAACAAATTTGCCTCACTAACTTGAGAACAGCTATACTATTGAGCCAGCTAAAAAGCTTTAGTGTTTGTTTGTAAATTTGTCCCTATTGTCTATTGCTTGCCCTAAAGGGTTGCCTCTCTATCATGCACAGCAGCAAGATACTCCCACTAGCAAAAAATTGAATCTTGATCAACTACTACTTATCTGAATATTTATTTTATAAATAAAATAGTCTCTTAACTTTGAGCAAAACTCTAAATTTACCTAATTAATAGTAGCCCCAAAAATAGAAACGATGGCCTCAAAAAATTATCCTGAAAGCGCAGCAGAAAATTTCCACAAAGAAGCGGAAGCTTATCTAGCTGAAAAAAAATTTGAGCAAGCGATCGCCTGCTGCGAGTTAGCTATAAAAATCGAACCAAGTTATGTTCCTTCCTACAAAACTTTAGGTAATGTCTGGCAAGCAAAAGGAATCTTAAGAGAAGCAGAAAATTGCTATAAAAAAGCATTAGAAATAAAATCTGATTGGCCAGAAGTATATGCTAATCTTGGCAGTCTTTACGCCATTAATCAGAAGTGGCAAGAGGCAATATCATATTATCAAAAAGCTGTATCCCTCAAACCAGATTTTGCTGGAGCTTTTAGGAATATGAGCAAAATCTGGTTACTTTTAGGGAACCAAAAATCAGCTACATACTGTAAATACAAAACACTATCTATAGAACCAGAAAAAGCTACTGTAGAAGAATATATTAATTTAGGCAAAACTCTCCAGCAACAAGGCAGTGTCAAGGAAGCAATATTCTGTTATCGCAATGCAATAAAATTAAATATTAACTCTTCAGAAGCTTATCAAAATTTAGGAGAAGCTTTAAAACAACAAGGAAAACTAGATGAAGCAACAGTTTGTTTTCGGAAAGCGATTGAACTGAAGACAGTTACTACAAAAAGACAAACTCCAGAAGATATTACTGCTAGTAAATATAATTTAATCTCTAGCAAAGAATTAGATCCCAGAGATACTTTAGTTGGTAGCTTAAACAAAAATCAGGTAAACGGTAATGATACTCTTGCTGCTTCAGAACAAATAAATAATATTCCAACCCAACCAGCTTTTCCTGAGATTAGTGTTGAGGATATAGAAACTTATCTGGTTGTGGCAGAGACTTATATGAATCAGAAAAAATGCCAACAAGCAATCACTCTTAGTCAAAAAATTATTAGAGTTAAACCAGAACCAAAAGCTTATAAAATAATAGGTAACTCTCTACAAGCTATGGGAAAATTAAAAGAAGCATTAGATTCGTACAAGAAAGCGCTAGAAATTAAACCAGATTTTGTAGAAGTTTACGCAAATTTAGGAACTATATTTGCCCAACAAAAACAGTGGGAACAGGCAATAGTATATTATCGGAAAGCAATTGCCATCAAACCAGAATTTGCAGGGGCATATCGGAATTTAGCGAAAATTTATACTCAGCTTAATCAATCAATAGCAGCAGCAGAATGTTTGCATGAAGCATTTAGACTAGAGCCAGGAAAAGCTACAGCAGAAGAATTTTTATTGACAGGAAATACTCTGAGTGAAAATGGTAAAATAAAACAAGCGATCGCTTGTTATCAAGGAGCAATTCAGTTAAAGCCACAGTTAGTAGAAGCTAGTTATAAGTTAGGAGAAATATTAATTCAAAATGGTCAGCTAAAAGAAGCAATAGCTTGTTATCAAAGAATAATATCTGCTAATCCCACTGCTCTAGAAGCATATCAAAAACTAGGAGATGCTTTATTAAAAACAGGACAGACAGACTCAGCTTTACAAAATTATCGAAAAGCTCAACAACTACAATCAAATAATCTTGAAATTAATCAAAAAATTGGAGAAATTTACTACAATAACGGGGAATCTCTAAAAGCACAAGGAAAAATAGAGGCAGCCATCAACGCCTACAATAAAGCAACAGAAAATTATCCAGAATTTGATATTCCTTATGGCAAATTAGGGGAAATTTTATCGCAACGAGAAAAATGGGAAGAAGCTGCTCAAGCTTATCAACGAGCAGGAGCAGTAAAGCCAGATAATTCCTGGTATCATAATAGCTTGGGAGAAGCTTTACAGAAATTAGAAAAATGGGAAGAAGCTGTTGTAGCATACCGCAAAGCAATAGAATTAAATCCAGATTTTTCTTGGTCTCATAATAATTTAGGTGACTGTCTATTAAAACTAGAAAAATGGGAGGAAACTGTCCAACCGTATCGACGAGCAATACAATTAAAACCAGATTTTGTTTGGTCTTATATTAATTTAGGAAATGCTCTCTGGAGAATTGGCAATTGGCAAGAGGCAATTGACCCATATCGTCGTGCTTTAGAATTAAAAGCAGATTTGCCAGAAGCCTATCAAAAGTTAGGAGATGCTCTGAAAAAACGTGCTCAATTAGATTTAGATGAAGCAGTTAAATGGTATTGGCAAGCAATAGAAGATAATCCTGATCATGAGCAACTTTATCACAAAGCTCTAGAGATTACACCAGAAGACCATAGACTGTATTTTAAATTGGGTAATACATTAGCAAAAAAAGAGAAAATTCATGGAGCGATCGTCTTTTATCAATTAGGTTTACAAATTAATCCAGATGAGCATGAAATTAAGGAGCAATTAGAAAAGGTATTATCGCAAAAAAAAACTGAAATTATACATTCTCCAACAGCCTCAAAAACAGAAACAAAATCCATAGTTTTACCTAAAGATACGCGGCCTGTAGTTAATGATAAATCTTCGAAGCCGATTATTAAAAATGAAGACACTTATCAACTATGGCTCAAGGCAAACTTACCTAACTCAGAAAAATTAGGCAAAATGTCGGATAATTTAGATACCCTCCGATATCAGCCATTAATAAGTATTATTTTACCAACACAAAAAGCATTTCAAGAGTTTATTCAGGAAGCTGTTGAATCAGTTGTAAATCAAATTTATCCCTACTGGGAAATCTGCTTTATTACTGATGCACTTCCTAAAAATATGGAGGCAGAAAACAGAATCAAATTAGTATTGAAAACTCAAAATGAAGATACTGACTTAAATTCTGCTCTGGCATTAGCAACAGGAGACTATATTGCCCTGTTAAAACCTGATGATATCTTAACACCAGATGCCCTCTATGAAATGGTGTTATTACTGAATAAACATCCAGAAGCAGATATGGTTTATTCAGATGAAGATAAATTAACTGCTGAAGGTAAATTAACTCAATCATACTTTAAACCTGATTGGTGTCCTGATTCATTTTTATCTCGAATGTATACTGG
>JAJEAQ010000811.1 GCA_022822685.1 Trichodesmium sp. jk18x7bins.61 | reverse complement strand
TAATCAAGTTTTGTCTCATCGAATCAATTTCCATGGAACTTGTACGCTTTGACACCCAATTGATTCAAAATCCTGAAATTACAGGGATTGAGTATCAACAGGGTGAATTAGCAGGATATGAATTGCGAGAATATTTACTCGAAAAATGGCATCGTCGATGGGCTTATTGTGGAAAAACTGATACTCCGCTAGAGGTTGAACATATTCACCCCTAGTCTAAAGGTGGTTCAGACAGAGTATCAAACCTAACCCTTGCTTGTACCAAATGCAATTAGGTTAAGAGTAATCGTGATGTCAAAGACTTTTTATCTGGAAAACCAGATTTATTAAAGCAAATACTTACCCAAGCGACATCACCTTTAAAAGATGCAGCAGCCGTTAATTCTACTCGCTGGATGTTATTGAATACTTTGAAAAGTACATTGCTCAAGGTTTCTACAGCGAGCGGTGGCAAGACTAAATTTAACCGCAGAAAGCAAGATTTACCAAAAGCCCACTGTATTGATGCAGCTTGCGTAGGTAAGGTGGATAAGTTAAAATTCCAGACCACTCAAGCATTAGTAGCTATTTGCAAAGGGCAAGGAGGTCGGCCAAAAGCGGCTCTCAACAAATATGGCTACCCAATCAGGTACAACCCTTTAAAACCTATTAGAAGCAGAAGTTGTTCTATACCAGGAAACTTCACCAGGTGCTGTATAACGCAGATCATAACCAGCCAACGTAGTCAATTTGACTCTCGCTGCAACCTTTGAAAGACAATCTTAGAAATGTCGTCCGATTGGCTAGGTTTTTCATGGGTGACTAACTAGACGATTTTGTGACAAACCTATTGTTTCCGGTAGGAATAGAAGCAATAAGTTGCTGCGTATACTCCTGTTGCGGTTGATTGTAAATTTGTTCAGCATGGCCAATTTCTGCAATTTTTCCTTGATTCATTACCATGATCCGATCGCTCATAAATTTAACGACACTCAAGTCATGAGAAATAAAAATATAAGTTAATCCAAACTCATCCTGCAATTCCTTTAATAAATTCAGTACTTGCGCTTGCACAGATACATCTAAAGCAGAAACAGATTCATCACAAATAACCAACTTAGGATTCAAAGCTAAAGCACGAGCAATACAAATTCGTTGACGTTGACCACCTGAAAAAACATAGGGATAATGGTTTAATGAGTCAGCACTTAATCCTACTCTTTCTAATAAATGAGCTGCGCGATCGCGCCTAACTTTATAACTATTACCTACACCATGAATGAACATCGGTTCCATCACCGCAGCCCCAACAGTGAAGCGAGGCGCGAGAGAGCTAAAGGGATCTTGAAAAATAATTTGCATATCCCGTCGCACCCTACGGAGCATTTTTTGATATCTTTCTCGATTTTGATTTTTCACACTTTCGGGTTGATGGTTTTTCACCCACTCCATAAATTTTTGAATTCCAGATTTGCCCACATTAGGGCTTGTAATTTCTTGACCATCAAAAAATACCTCTCCACTTGTAGAGGGAATCAATTGCAGTATTGCTCTTGCTAAGGTGGTTTTACCACAACCAGACTCTCCGACTAAACCTAAAGTTTCACCACGAGCAACAGCAAAAGAAACATCATTAACCGCCATAAATAAACGTTTAGTTTCACCAAACATTCCTTTAATTGGAAAACCTACTCGCAAATGATTAACTTCTAAGATCGGATTTTCCCTAGTTTTGGGAGCCGTTTTTGTTCCCAAATCTATATTTTCTGGTTTTGTTATTGCTGTCGTTTTTTCTCTAATTTCAATTTCTCCACTCTCGTTTACTACTTCCTCCATGAAGTCAGAAACAGTAGGTAGGCGCACAGGTTTGCTATCTAGAGGCGGGCGACAAGCTAATAAACCTTTTGTATAAGGATGCTGTGGCTGAAAAAATATTTGCTTGATGTCACCATATTCAACTATTTTACCTTGATACATGACTGCTACAGTATCAGCAACTTCGGCAATTACTCCCAAGTCATGGGATATAAAAATAATTGACATCCCTCTGCGTTTTCCTAACTCCCGCAACAACTCTAAAATTTTGGCCTGCACTGTAACATCTAAAGCTGTTGTAGGTTCATCTGCAATCAATAAGGTAGGATGGCAAGAAATAGCGATCGCTATCATTACCCGTTGAATTTGACCACCAGAAAGTTGATGAGGATAACGCTCTAGCATTGCTAGCTTTTTTTGGTTGACTAGGCGCATCAGTTCGCGATCGCTTGTGTCGTTGCTGAGGGGTTCCTTGGGTTCATCTACTCCTCTTGCTAGATGCCGATTAGATTTCACCTGTGCTAAGTTATGATTGTCATTAGTAATTTCTTCTATACATTTTTGTCGCAGTGCTTCATCATCAGGCAGAAGTTTTACTTCTTGAAGTAATGATGCTGCTTGACGTCGTGCTTCTGCTGCTGAAATATTTTGATGAAATCGAATAGCTTCTATTAACTGAAATCCAATCGTATAAACAGGGTTGAGAGAACTCATTGGCTCTTGAAAAATCATAGAAATTTTCCCACCCCGGTATTGTTGTTTTTGTTTTTCTGCTAATTCTAATAAATTTACTGATTTAGAATTTTGTTGATTTTGAACTAAACTATTAAACCAAATTTCACCACTAATTTGATCATGATTCCGCAGTAATAAGCCCATAATTGCTAAAGATGTGACAGATTTTCCAGCCCCAGATTCACCTACAATTCCTATAGTTTGCCCTCGTTTGAGATCAAAAGATATGCCATCAACAGCTTTAAGGAGTTTTTCTTCAGTTGTAAATTGAACTTTGAGGTTGCGAACATCTAATACAATACTCATAAGATTTGGAAACTCAATACCAACAATTAGGTCAATTTATATATAAATCGTTGATTTTATAGCACAATTATTAGGTTGTCAATTTTATCAATATTGCTACAGAGTTTTGGGCAATCTTGAGTCATAAATTAGTATATAGTAGTATATAGCGTTTCTCAAATTAATGATGCTTGACGAACACAACTGAGAATCTCAAACGGAAGAAAGGAAGAGCCTACTGATGGTATAATCGACTCTCAATCAGTCAAAACAACTGCTCAAGGGGGGTACGCAGTGATGAAGGGGCAAAAAAGAGCCTAGGCAGGAAAGGACACAATTTAGTGGATGCCCAAAGGTGATTGTTGAGTGTGGTAGTACAGTCAGCCCACATACAGGCTCGGGCTGGAGGCCAATCAGTATTTTTGAAGGGCAAAAAACCAGCAGGAGCATAAAAAATTGTCTGGGCAGTGAAAGGGGCTCAGGGACGATGAGAAAAATCTATGCCAATAGTCTGTGGTGGGAAAATAATTATGGTCAAGAGAACTGAAGCAGGCAGTCAAGTTAGGCCAAGAGGCAGAGCGGCGGAGAGAAAATTTGCCTGATCCCGAAGGAATGGAAGGCTGTCAAAAGATGACGAGGAACTCCCTCAAGCCAGCGAAGATCTGATTTATATCTCAATGATACGTTTAATGCTCAAGGGATTGGTCTTCCCGCCGGATCACGGATGTTCTATCCCTACTAATACTTCATGATTCTTTACAAATAGCCTCTTAGCAATAGTTACCTGTTGAGCCACCTCGCCACATGAAAGGTTCTTATGTGGTTTCAACTTGTACTTGTATGTGGCGTTGCATGGTGGTTTCGACCTGGTTCTACATCTGCAATTCTAACATCTATAGCTAGTTTTTTCAAGGATAATTGTCGCTAAAATGTACATCTGAAAACATAGCGCTGGTTCTCATCCCGACGATCTCCAGGCGGGAGAGCGCTTCTCTGAGCGCCAGGCAAGTTAAATCTAGTCTTCCTGATTCGTCAGCTTGACTTGTTTTGAAATAGGAAAAGGTTCATTATATTCGATTCTTTGTTAACAAAAGTTTTGTTACTTCAGCCGCTGCAGCGGTGCGGAGTACGATCGCCTAATTAATCTGCT
>JAJEAQ010000683.1 GCA_022822685.1 Trichodesmium sp. jk18x7bins.61 | reverse complement strand
AAGAAACCTTTAGTTATACCCAATACCGGGTGTTTCAAGAGCTCTGGCATTGGGCAAAAAAGGCGACAGGCCTTTCTGGTCGCGGGACAGGCGACCAGAAAGCTCCGACTCTTGTCGGCCACCTGACCCGACTAAGACTTGTTTTTATATCTAAATGGATATTTTGAAAGGTCCTAACCTTTTGTGTGCCTATTAACTCAACTTGGCTAATTGCCTCTATCTCTTTTTTAACAAATTCAACTTCTTGAACAGAGAAAGTATCCAGAGGTCTCAACCATCCTTTATGTTTAAAATTCTTGATTTGAAAATTACTTAATTCGTACATTTTTTTGTCAGTGACTTATTACGAGCGACCAATATTTAGGGGGTCTGGATAACTTTTCACTGTTAATCATAGCACCATTGATGTAAGTTGATCTTGCACTTTTTTAAGTGCTGGCGTAAATAGAAACTTCGTGTCACCAAGTGCAGCCTGTAGCTGAAACAATTATCAAATACAAGTTTCAGCTTTATACTCTTTTAATTATCTTCAAGTTATTTTAGACAACCATAGAACGGAATAATAAGGGTATCAGAAGCACTTGGCCGCTCGTCGCACCAACCTTCTGTTTACGCCTGGTTCTGCAAGCCTGACGTTCAAAGGAATGCCGTGTTCTTAAGTGCGGCGTTGCAAATAATCCTGGCTCATTTGCAGAATAATTCTGGCTGAAACAGAAATCTAGTTGCAATTAATGCTGGCTGAAAAAGTTCCTTATTGCTGGGGGGAGGCTTTCTCATTGCTGGTCGCTACAATTATTGCTCCAATCGATGAATTCTGTCTTGAGCATCAGCGAACTACACCACCACCTACAGGTCGAACATCAGCCCCGGAGAATGGAGTTGTACCACCCTGCCAATTGAAGTCACTGATCCGGAGACTAACGGTGCCAGTGCTTCGTCTTGGACTAAAACTTAATACTAGCCCATAAGTGCGACGACTATATTCCAATGTGATCAGATCATCAATAATCTCACCAGTTTCTAAGTTCAGACCACTCTGATAGCCAATTCGAAAACCCTTATAAACCTGTTGAACTAAACCAAATAATAATACATTTGTATCCTCCACACGGTCAAAGAAAAAGGGCGACTGACCACTTAAACCAGTCTGGCTATAAGTTAAATTAAATCCAGTATAATCGAAAAAATCCCTAGAAAAATGCCCAAACTGCCCAGTGAATCCAATGCTCCCACGCAGATAAGATTGGTCTTCATCATTACTATAAAGACTGGTAGCAGCTGTAAACCCTAAGACCATTTGCAGAAAAGGAACGACTGGTTTGCTGGTATATTTTAAGCCCTGAGTTGGAGTTGCAGGTAATGGCTCCCCACTCCAAATAGTTAGTGGATACCTCAGAGAAAATACACTCTGGAAACGACCTAAGTCAGCCCTACTCCTGGGATCGCTATCATCATCATCTTCATCATCAGGTAGTGGCTCGAATGGTTCGAGATCCGTTAACAAATCCCGGCGATCTGTTCTAGCATTAACAACTTGATAACCAGTCTGAAAACTAAGTTCTATACCAGTTTCACCTACTGGTATTACTGGCGAAGTCAAAATAACACCTGCACTTGTATGAACAGTTTGAAATCCTAAACTACCATTAAATAAGCGATCGCGATAACTATACTCCCCTGTCAAATTATAACCTCGAAACAACTGTCTTAATCGAATGCTACCCCGAAAATCTTCTTCCTCCAGATCGGGAAAATCCTTAAATGTGAGAAATGTAGCTTGCCCTTCTACTTGAGTTTGCGGAGTAATCGCACCATTTAACGAAACTTTCAGACCAAAAACATTATCATCTATAGGAGAATCGTCTTCAGCGCCAAAAAACGCTCTTTCCAAATAATATTGAGGAGTTAATCTGACTTGAAAAGGCCCGGGCAGGAAAGGTTCAAATGTACTCTCAACAAATAAACCACCTCGATCATCTTGATCATAGCCAAATTTAATCGGCAGTGGCGATCGCTGATTCTGGTCAATAATTGTTCGTTCGCGAAATAGTGGCAAACTGAAGCGTTGATCGAACACCAACCGAGCTTTTTTGGTAATCAGTTCATCCTGAAAAGGAGATAGAGGTCTCAGTGTAGCGCGCTCCGATCTTAACTCGACCTCTGGAGGTGAAAATGGATCATTAGTAAGTCGGAGATTTGTAGCTTCCAAAGTGCCATCATCCAACAAATTCAGACGTTCTGCTTCAAAGCGGAGTCGATTCACTGTACCTGACGGCTCAGGCACTTCTAATTTTGGTTCAAATGTAACTGTTGCACCTCCAGCGGATTTAACTTTTGTTGGCGGTTGGGTAGCTGCAATGCGATCGCTCAATGATGTTGGTTGTAATGCTCCTACTCCTTCTGTAGTTGGTAGAGATGAGGACAAGCTTGACTCTGCATTACCAACAAAAATAATACCACTTGCCTGCTCAATGACTCCTTTGCTCAGGGTAATGTTGTATTCCATACGTTCCCCTAGCAAGACTTGTTCCCCTTGAGTAAATACAGCATTTCCCGTAGCTAAAAGTTGACGAGTTACCAAGTTAACTTGTACCTGATCAGCATCAACTACTCCTTGACTAAATCGCACTCTTACTTTACCTTCCGCGCTAATCAATCGCCTTTGCTCATCATATTCTTGACGCTCTGCAGTTACTTCAACCACATCTGCTGGTAAAGGTATTTGAATAGGTTGTCCATCCCCAGTCTCTCCTTCTGATTCTTTTGTTTCAGAATCTGTCTCTGGTATAGTAATGGGCATTTCTTCTTGGTTTTCTTCTGATTCTGGAGTGTTAGGAGCATCAATAGGTTGCTCGTCTTGAGGAAAGTTTGGTAACTCTTGGGAATTATCTTCTCGAGTAGCTTGCCCTATCTGCTGAGTGCTAATGAGCGGTCTTGTTCCTGTTGACAGTTGATAGGAAAATTTTGAGGAAATGGTTTTTTTTGTGGTATGTAATGTCTGCCTACTAAAACTTTCTAAAACTTCTCTACTATCAAGGCTGATTGAGTTAGCTTCTTTAGTAGTTTGTGGTTCCTTTTCAGTCACAGCATATTCTGAGAAATCTGACAAAGAGGTAGAAGAGAATGTTTGTTTTCTAGGTGAATTGATTTGGCTTTCGAGAATAGAGGTTCTCTGTTCTGATGATATATCTATTTCTATAGGTGGTCCAAGACTTGCTGAAGTTGTCTGAATTGGACTAACTTGATTAACTGGGTCAAAAGTGGATGTAATTTGAGGAAATTTATACAACACAGTTTCCCTCAACTCTTCCCCTGAGAAAGCGTTCTTTGCTGATAATCTGATTTCCTCAGCAACCTGATTTTGACGAGAAGTTGATAATTCTTGTAGTGGTTCTATAACAGATTGAGTTACAGACGGTGAAGGGAGAGTTTCAATAATTGGAGGTAGTTCTGGTGGTGGCAAAGGATAGGACATATTTCAGATAGAAATACTCAACTCAGAGGTTCAAAGATTTTGAGTCTATCATAAAACCTAACAAATTAGTGGGAAATCCTCCACTCTCCTGTAAGCTGACACCAGCCGCTCAGGCCAGCTCAGGATGAAAGCTAGCCTCATCTATAGGGTATATCGGGATTCTCGATATATTTCAGCAGATACATAAGGATATGTGCGACCTGTTGAGCCTGTCGCGCGACCTGAACATGTCGGCTCCCTGCTCAAGCGGAGTCAACGCATTCCGTAAGGAAAGCTCCTCCCCTGGGAGCCAACTGGTCGTCTGAAATGGGACACTAAGTCCCCTAGGGATTTTCACTCCTAGCCTTCACGGAAAAGACTCTATGAGTCCGACTACTCCTAGAGTAAGTAATGAAATAGTCCGAATGCAAGTCCCGTTTGAGCCTGTCGCCGACATGTTGAGCCTGTCGCGCGACCTGAAACATGTATTTCCTAAAACAGGTCGCCTCCCAAAAAGGTCAGGACTTACCTTTTTGGCCGAAAAGTAGGCTCACCCACAAGGGATTAGGTGGAATGGAGCAAGAGGGAAAGAGATGGAAAGGTGAACGAAGTCGCGCGTTGTCTAATAAATTGCGTTATCTGTAAAATAGCCAAATTATCCCTGATAGGCTGTAACCAAAAGGTAAGAAGGTAGATACAGATGTTGTCTTTTCATCTGTATGTGAAAACAAAATCCCGACCGCAGAAAAGGCAACCACCCTTTTATACGGGGGGGGTGGCTCAATCACCTCAAAAACTTCAGACGATACAACAGGGTAAACCCGACAGAGTCTTAAAAGAAAACCTTTTCTACGGGGGGGTGGCTCAAGTAGTGAGGAGACAACGAAGACGGAACTCTCTGTCAGGCCAAGGATGGGAGAAAAAGCGTTTGAGCCACCTCGCCACATGAACATGGGAAAGACGCTCAGACAAAAGAAACTTAAGGTCGACAAAAGTTAGATGTCAAAATGACAAAGGTCGTTGAAGGACAATTGAATGGAACAATCCATTCAATTGTTAAGAATCTTAGATAAGAGAATCTTTGCAGCAAGAACTAGGTCTAAAAACCAAAAGTTAAGGGCTGTTTGTGAGGCTGGAGCGGAATGATGGGAAACTGTCAC
>JAJEAQ010000809.1 GCA_022822685.1 Trichodesmium sp. jk18x7bins.61 | reverse complement strand
CGTACGGTTCAAAGGGGAGGGGCGAGGAGTAATCCTTATTCATGTGGCGCGACAGGCGACCAGAATGCTCCGACTCTTGTCTGCCACCAGACCCGATTACAGAAGAAATTCCAGAAAAGTGGCAGCTAGCTTTATGGGGATTTTTCATACTATTTTTCATGTACAGTCGTTTACCAAAATTTATCCCCAAGTTTCTGAATCAACTGCTAGCTCTAGCGGGATGGAGTTTATGTATTTTAGTTTTGAGTCGATTAGAATATCTGGATGGTAGTAACTTTTCATTAGAACGTAGTGATACTATCCTCATAGTTTTGACAAATATGGCTGTTTTTGGCTCGATAATTTGGTTATTTATTCAGTCTAATTGGTGGCTACGTTTAGGATTGTTGGGTATATTATTAGGGCTAATATTTTCTGCTACTGATGATGGATGGGTAAGAGAGTTTTGGTTTACATCTCCTTGGCCTTGGATTTTTAGATTTGATTACTTGAAGTATTTATTTATTGTAATTCCAGGTACTATTGCTGGAGATTTAGTTTTAGAGTGGATCAGAAATAATGAAACTGATAATGATGATTCTACCGTAGAAAAGTGGCCGACAAGTCGTTTTGTAGTTATTACAGTATTAATGCTGACTATTGATTTGGTATTATTAGTTGGTTTACAATCTAGGCGGGTTTGACAAACTATTTTAATTAGTACAGTTTTATGTGGTTCTGGTTTTTTTATTCCAGAAACCAGGTAATCAGATATAAAATTTTCTAACCAAACTTTATAGGGGCGTTTATTGGTTAGCGCTAGGTTTGGCTTTTGAACCTTTTCAAGGTGGCATTAAAAAAGATAGTGCTACTCTAAGTTACTTTTTTGTTACTACAGCCATGTCTATTTTTTTGTTACTGATTTTGACTGTGATTAGAGATTATTTTCAGCAAAAAAGTCTTCTCAGATTATTTATCTATAAATGGGCAAAATCCAATGATAGCTTACGTTATTTCTGCTAATCTACTTTTACCTATCTTCAAATTAACTGGATGGGATGAAGAAATTACACAAATGACTCAAACACCAATGCTAGGTCTTTTTCGGGGATTGATTTATACATTAATAGTCGGATTAATTGTCAGTTTTTTAGCAAATTAATTTTTTTTATGACTTAAATAAGGGGATTGAGCAACAACAATAAGGAGGATTTTATGAGTAATATCGTTGCCATGGTTTTTGTCTGGTTTATTACTTTACTTGGTGCTTCTTTAGGCATTGTAGTTGCAGGTATTATTGGAGGAATTATTGGTGCAGTTACTAATTTAATTACTAAGTTTAGATGTAGAATGAGGATATTTAATGCAGCAATTTTTACTTCACTTTTAAGTACAGGTTTTTTTATTATTGTATCTTATCAACAAATTAAACCTCTAAATTGTGCTGACGGTTTAGAGGGACTTTATACTTGTTCAAGTCCGCTACTGGTTCCATTTTGGGGTGCAGTTATCGGAGGTATATTTGGCTCATTCGTAGGAGTAATAATTGAATTATATAGGCAATCAAGTCGATGATTTACCTATACTGACAATTGCGTTTCCCTACTCTGGAGGAGCTATGTTGTGATTTTAATCTGGAAAGTTTTCAAATAAATACAGGAGTGTGATACCACCTCTGTCAAAACCAAAATTCGCTTTAGGCTATTATTTCATATCGTGAGGCGCGAAATTATTTATGACATTCTTTAAGAGTTAGTATTAACAAACATAATTACCACTATAGGCAGCAACACAATCACCTCCCTGCTCTTTTGTTTTATAAAGTGCCTGATCAGCTTCTATAATTAATGCACGAGTGATACTTCTAATGTAGGTATTACACTACTTACTCCTAAACTTACAGTAACGTAATGACTTGCTTTTGAGCAGGCATGAGGTATCTGCAGATGCTTAATTTCCCACCTAATTAATTCTGCTTTTTCTAAAGCTTCCTCTGTACTTTTTTTAGTAATATAACCTCAAACTCTTCTCCTCCATAACGACAGACTAAATCGGTAGGAAATTGAGAAACTTTACTAATTGCTTGAGCAACTTTTTTCAGACACTGATCTCCATCAGGATGCCCATAATAATCATTGTAATATTTGAAATAATCTGCATCACAAAGAATCAGAGATAAAGGTTGTTTTTATTCTCTAAGTTGTTCCCATTTTTGATTAAGATATTCATCTAATTTACGATGATTAACTAATAAAGTGAGGTGATCTAAACTAGCAATTAATCTTAAATCTTGATTAGCTTTTTTCAGAGCTAGCTCTGCTTGTTTGCGTTGAATTAATCCACCTAACTGAGTAGCAACGGGATTAACTAACTGCATAGAGTTTTGATCTGGATCTCTATAAAATTTATGAAAAAAAACTAAAATAGCTAAAATTTTTTGACCTAGAATGATGGGAATTCCTCAAACAAATTTAATACCTATTTTTTCAGCAATTTGAGAAAAAATGAAAATAGAATCTTTTTTCTGCGAAATATCTTCTACCCATTCGGCTTGTTGAGAATACCATACTCTTTCCAGCCAGCTTATATGAGAGTATAAAGTTATGATTTGATGCTGTTTTTTAAAGATTAAACTTGGTGGTAAAGTACCGTTTCTTCTATTACTAGCATACCAACCTCTACTAAATTTGAGCATTGTACCTTCTGAGTTAGGAATCCATGCTTCTCCAAAATCCCAATTCATAGTTTGGCAGACTTCTGCGAGAATTACTTCTAAAGCTGATTCGAAATCAGATGCTTCACTAATTGCATTAGTCGCTTTTAACAGTAGTTCTAATCTAGCGTTTTGTTGTTGTAATTGCTGCTGTAGCGATCGCAGACGCAATTGATTTTCAATCCTGGCTAAAATTTCTATTAATTCAAATGGTCGAGTGATATAATCTACCTCACCCACAGTAAAAGTTTTAATCTTATCCATCACTTCATCTAAAGCAGAGATAAAAATTATCGGGATATTGCAAGTTAATTGATCCATCTTCAGACTTTCACAGATTTGATAGCCATCCATTTCTGGCGTTTTAACTTCTAATAAAATTAGGTCTGGAAGATCAAGATAAATTGTTTCTAAAGCCTGTTTACCACTTGTAGCAATCAGCACCTTATACCCTTGGACATATAACAACTCAGTTAGCAATTTTAAACTTGTCGGATTATCATTAATAATTAAAATAGTTTCTCTGAATATAGAATTTTTGGCTCTATACATGATTGAGTTGCAGTAGAAGTGGAATGAATATGGTTCCTATTTGAGGTAGCTACTGACAAAATTTCCATTTCTGAAAATTATTTTATATTAGAGGGATACAAACTACTTATATTTAGCCTTTCAAGTTATCGTTAATCATTATTTTTGAGAATTTTATTTACTAATCAAGAAAGCTATAACCCCTTGAAAATTACTACTATATATATCCTAGATTGTTTTAAGTATTATATATAACATAACTTAGATCAATTTTATGTGAGGCGACACAGAATTTCATACCAATTTCAAAATATCTTGCTACAAAGTATTTGTTCTTAGAGGGCGAAGAGACATGAAGTTAGAGGATTTATAATGAATGGATTACGACTGTTGCGCTAATCCAGAGGTGGAAAAATTCCTGGCGACTTCACTGTAACCATCTTTTTTAAATTTTGTCATAAAATTCATTAATTTATTTGTCTTGAACTGGGTTTATCTGTGGTCAATTATTGTTGAAATCTGATGCTATACAACTTCTGCTTTAACTCGCCCAGCCCAAAAACAAGCCCCCTCCCAATCAAATCGCCTCAGAATCACAGCCCCAGATACACATCAAGTACTTAACAGACATGATCGTAGAACCCACCCCAAACAACCAA
>JAJEAQ010000763.1 GCA_022822685.1 Trichodesmium sp. jk18x7bins.61 | reverse complement strand
AACCTATGATTTGTGCGGCTATACATGGTTCTTGTCGATTATTATATCAAGTTCCTAATGGTCAAAATCCTCAACAAGCTAGACAAGAATTATTAAGGAGAGTTGCTAACCCTCAGCCAAATTTACCACCAATTAATATTTTTTAACTCATCCTCAAGCAAGAAAGAAGGAGCAAGAAGTTATAGTAGTTTTATTTAGTATAATGCAGATATTTAGGTTTAAAGGTGATTATACTGGAGGCAGAAGTTATACAAATTCACAAAAAGGTAGTTATATATTAATCTATGATTCCGAGGATATCGATCAATTCTTTGTATAAATATTTTATGAAATTGGTCTTGCTGAATCTATTATCCATTAAAGTGAAAAATCCTATCAACATAAAACTCTATTTTTTCTTATATATGTTGGGCTAAAAATCAAGATTATTGATCTCCTCTCTGACAAAATTCTTCTACTCTCATCAAATAGTTAGGTTTTGCTACTAAAAAAACTACAGCTTTTACTTAAAAGTGCATCTAAATCTTCGATAGACCTTAACCACGGTTGACCATTACTACCAGTCACAACAATTTTTTGGCTATCAGAACTAAATACTATATTAATCACATTATCTGAAAATTAAAACTGACTAATCTGACGACCTGATAAATTCCAAAGTCGTACAATACTATCAATTCCAACAGTAGCTATTAGCTCTCCATCAGGACTAATATTAACTAGCTTAGTATCCAAATGTAAGGTTTGAAAATCATTGACTAATTGACTTGTAGAAAGTTGCCACATTTCCACTAATCCATTTGACGTGGCTGTGAGTAAAAGCTGCGGTTGAGAAGCGCTAAAATTCATGCTAATAGCTTGCACATCTAGAGTTTTGAATTGATTTTCAAACACCTCCCACAGCCTAGTAGTAGATTTTCCATCTAATATTGATAACAGTAAAGATGTGCTGAGAATAGCAGAACCTATTTGAATCCTGCGTTGAGTTTTTTCTAGGCTTTGGCAACTTCCTCTTGAGCTTTTTTAGTTTCAGTTTTCATTAATTCTAAAGCTTCTGTCTGGGTATCTAACACTAATTTTGGGCTAGTAGTCAAAAACTGAAAATCTTGATTTCTTAAACTTTTATCTGCTGCCCAAACTAATGCTGATTGTAAATCTTCCCCTTGTAATAAGTATGATTTATCTTCACAACTAGAATTAAGCCATGCTTTGATTGCTTCTGAATATGGTGGTAGTTTTTATAATTCTTCAGCAATTAATTTTTTGTGAAAAACTTGACTATAAATAGGACTAGCTACGGTTGATTTATTATCTCGTTTTACTACTAATCCAGAGCACCTAAGTTCTATTTGTTCCCAACTATGTTCGGCGACTATTCCAGTTTGGTTATCTTGCAAAAATTGCTGATATAATCCTAGTCTTCTGACAATGCGTTGATCTTTTCTGAAGATGCGATCGCGAATCGTACTCAAATGTTCTAACACATCCTGTGCTTCCCAATTATTAATAATTTTAGATTTAATAATCTCCTCTACTTCTACTGGTGGATTAACAATCAACTCTCTATTTTCAATTAATAGTTTACAAACTTTTTGAGTTAAAAATGGTTGCCCTCCAGTCCAAGTCCAAACTTCCTGTAAAGCTACCTCTGGTTGCTGACAAATTCCGACTAATCCATCCACTAAGGGTAAAGCTTCATCAAATTTAAAGCCTGTAAACTCAATAGCTTTACCAATAATATTAAAAGGTGTACTACTTTGAATCTTGACATAAATATTGAGGTGTACTAACTCCTAATAAAGCAAAAGTGAGGCGATTATATTCTTGATCATTAGCGCGTTTATTATAACAAGTTATGAGCCATCCTAAAAAGTCATCATCAGGAAAATATAAAGCAATAATACTATCAATTTAATCGATAAAAATTACAATATTATCCTTAATTTGTGTCAGTAATACTGTTTCAATAAATTCACTTAATCGTTGCACAGGTGCTAGATAACTTCGTTCTCGCCACCAGGTACGAATATTCACATATTCTGAGAGGTCAAAATTATTTTCTAAAATGCGAAGAATATCTGCATACCATTCTCAGGAGTCACCCCTCGATTACCTATTTCTGAAATGTCGATCGCCACACAAGAAATATTTTCTGTTTGTAATCTTTGAATTGTTCTAACTTGCAAGCTAGATTTTCCCATTTGACGAGAGTTGAGAACATAACAAAATTCGCCAGCCTTAAGACCTTGATATAAATTTTCATCTGCTTGGCGCTTGACGTAGTTGGGGGCGTTTCCAGGAAGACAACCACCGACTTGATAATAGGATTTTTGTGCTGGGGTATTCATGACACAGAGGTATTTCTTCGTTAAGTAAATATTTCAGGACTTACACAAAGATACTATATACACTAAGTTAAAACTATAGCGCAATAGTATAAGTAGTGTTGACAACTAAAAAATGTCTAATTCCTGTATTAATTTCTATGATACAAATAAAGTCAAAGTAGTTTTGAAAGTAAATTATGATAATATGTCAATTAGAAAAAATAACTGACTAACCAATGACCAGATTTATCTACGACCAATTTGCCAAAGACTACTTAGAGGAATTATTATCACAATTTGGAGAATGTCAGACTCCCCTAGAAATTCGTAGCGAAATCAGACAAGTAGATGTATTCTTTGCACCATATCTCCAACACAAAGCTCACCAGAAGTATTAGGATTATTAGGAAAATTAGGGACAACTCCCTGTTTATTTGAACCATTTAGAAATCCTGTGACTATTAATGAAATTCGCACTTGCCTACTTAAATTATTAGAAGTTAACACAAGTTTTCTTCGTCGAGCCCATCAGGAAAATACTCGTCTCAATGAAGATAATTATCCGAAATTATGGATTTTAACACCGACTACATCAACTGCAATACTAAAGAGTTTTGGTACTCAGACCGATATAGATAATTGGTGTCCAGGAATTTATTTTTTACCTCCATCTCTGAGGACTGGATTAGTAGTAATTCATCAATTACCAAAAACATTAGAAACTCTCTGGTTAAGGATTTTAGGTAGAGGCAGAGTACAACAACAGGCAATTGATGAATTAGAGGCACTACCAGAAACAAATCAATTTCGGTCAAATGCTATTTTGTTGTTATCTTCCTTATATAGTAATTTAGAAGTAAGTTCAGATTTAGAAGAGCAAGATCGGGAGTTAATTATGCGCTTATCACCACTTTTATCACAAAAATTAGAAGCAGCTATTCAGTCAGGAATACAACAGGGAATACAACAGGGAATACAACAGGGTCTCCGGTCCGAACGTACTGCTATTATAGAAAACTTGTTGAGAATTCGATTTTTATCCTTAGATGACCAACTCAGAGGAATTATTGAACCAATGTTGTCATTATCTCCAGAGGAGTTTACTCCTTTGTTATTACAGTTATCTCGTGAGGAATTATTAGCAAGATTTAGTAGTGAGCATTGAGGCAGTTATTTAATTAGCAAAAACTACAGCGATCGCTCCTTTTGAGCCTGAGCGATCGCTTTTGGAAGCAGGGGCTAGGAGGGGAATCGGGGAGAAAGGCAAATCCAGAGCGGAAATCATATCATAAGCAAAATCAAGTATTATAATTGTAAATATTCCCTAAATTTATTTACCAACTAATTCCTATTCATTGTAGAAAATAAATAACCCTGACCATATTCACATCTTAAAGCTTGCAGTTGAATCACCTGCTCTACGGTTTCTACCCCTCAGCAGCAACATCTATACCTAAATTGTGAGACAAAGTAACAATTGAACGGATAATTTCTGTTGGATCAATTGCTCCCTCACTTACCAGATTAGCCACAGCTATTCTATTCACAAAAGAACTGTCAATTTTTAAAGCATTCATCGGAAAACGGTGTAGATAATTTAAAGAAGAATATCCTGTGCCAAAATCATCAATACATAACTCAATATTTCTACCTCTTAGCTGAGACATTTTTTCTGTGACAGATTCATAATTTTCAATCAGATCACTTTCTGTAATTTCTAGTTTTAAACTACTACCATCAAGCTGAGTTTATAAGAGAATTTTGTCAATTTGATTGATTAAATCTGCTTGCGCAAACTGCTTTACCTCATGTAACTGCTCAACGGTTTTTTTGCAACACTTCATCCAGTAACAAAGTATTGCGCATTCCTTGAACAATGCGATTAATCATTGCTTCTTGTCTAGCTTGTTGTTGTAACTTCTTAATCGTCAGTTGCTGTTCTTTTTTTAACAGGACTTACGCAAAAACGCTATATATAGCGCATCACAAAGTTGAGCGATTGCTAGCGCCAAGCAAGGCGCTTCCCATAAAGAAATTAACTAGCCCTCGCCCAACTTTGTTAGCCAGAGCTCGAGCCCTAAAAACAGTCCTAATCTGACACCCTTTGTAGCTAAAAAGTTAAATAACTGTCATTTTAATTGCAGGATATTTGAATTCAGAAATTAGATACTTAGATAACAATTGATGTTTGATTTGATCAATAGTTTGACCGAAAA
>JAJEAQ010000393.1 GCA_022822685.1 Trichodesmium sp. jk18x7bins.61 | reverse complement strand
AGTCCGAATGCAAGTCCCGTTTTCGGCGACCAAAAAGGTAAGTCCTGACCTTTTTGGCCGAAAAGTAGGCTCACCCACCAGGGATGAGGTGGAATGGAGCAAGAGGGAAAGAGATGGAAAGGTGAACACAGTCGCGGGTTGGCGATTATTCATGTAGCTTTAGCTAAAACTGCGTTATCCCCGAACAGGCCAAATTATCCCTGACAGGCTGATCCAAAAAAGGTAAGGAGGTAGAAGATATAGATGCTCTACTATCATCTGTATGTGAAAACAAAGTTCCGACCGTAGAATAGGTAACCACCTTTTCTACGGGGGGTGCCTCAACCATTTCGAAAACTTCAGACGATACAACAGGGTAAGCCCGAAAGAGTCTTTCGGTAATAGGCGAAAGTAGGTCAAAGGTAACAATGACGGAAATCTCTGTCGAGTCAAGGATGGAAGAAAAAGGGTTTGAGCCACCTCGCCACATGTTGAGCCTGTCGCCGACATGCTATTCTATAATGGAATAGATAGGGATTCTAAATTTGTCCCCCCATGTATTAGGTGAAGGCGAAACAAATCACCGTTTTGTCTGGCATGATCGCAAAGCTTGGTGGCAGCAAGAACAGTCTATTCTGGCTTATTATATTCTGGCAGGAGTCCTCAATGATAATGAATACCATCGGTTAGCGCGGGAAACTGCTGCTTTTTACAATGCCTGGTTCCTAGACACAGAAGATGGTGGAGTTTATTTCAATGTCCTGGCCAATGGTATTCCTTTCTTGGCTAGTGGTAACGAGCGGGGTAAGGGTTCTCGCTCCATGAGTGGTTATCACTCCACGGAATTATGTTTTCTAGCTGCTGTTTATACAAATCTCTTGATTACCAAGCAGCCAATGGATTTCTATTTTAAACCTATTCCTGGTGGATTCCCCGATAATATACTGCGGGTATCACCAGATATTCTGCCTCCAGGCAGTATTAAAATTGGTGCAGTAAAATTGATAGCCAAGCATACAGTGATTTTGATGCGGATAAATTAACTGTGAAATTGCCTGAGACTAAGGAACGGGTCAAAATCAAGGTAAATATTGTACCTAACTGATTAATTTTAGAGTTAAAAATTCAGATCACCCCATATATATATGGGGTGGAAAGCATCTTTTTTGAGAAAAATTTTTCTAGTGATTCTAGAGAATAATATCATGTTCCCTTAGAGATTGTTTGTCAAACTCAGATTAAATTCTTACGTAGGATGGGTGAGGGGTCAATATTTCCTCATTTAAACCCCGCCCTTCAGGGCGGGGTTTAAATTTTGGTTGTCCGCCGTAACCCATCAGAATTAAACACTCTAGCTATCTTAATATTTAGTTGACAAACAGTCTCTTAATTAATTATTAAAGAAAATCTTAGTTTGTAGTTGGGATGCGGCGCTCCGAATTAAAGCTAAAGTGTGGTAATTGAACTAATACGCTCTATTATTCAGTATTTAACTAAACATGATATAAAATATAACCCAGACCAAATACCTAAGTATCGTTATACTAAATCAAATCATGGCAATTGAAATTAATATTAAAAAGAACAAGAAGATATCACAGTAGTAGAAATCAAAGGGGATATTGATTCTAATACAGCACCCGAAGTTTCAGAAAAAATTACACCCCTAGTTAAATCTGGCAGCAAAATGCTGATCAATATGACATCAGTTCCATATATGTCTAGTGCCTGGTTACGCGTATTAAATCTGCTATATAAAAAAAAACAGATAAAGAGGGAAGCAAATTAGTATTAGTAGGTCTTTCAGAAAAACTTCAAGATACCATGACTATTACAGGAATGCTTGGTGAATTGACTACAGAAGAAACTGAAGAACAAGGAATCATTGAACTAATTGAAACAAAAACTGATACTACAGAAAAAACTGTAGAGCCTGGAATCATTGAACCCAATACTCAAGAATGAATAGTCATTTCCATAAATTTAGCATTAAACAGTTTTATGCTCATTTTAAGCCATAACATTAATCAAAAACTATGTTATTAGATCCCATTGATATTTATCCTACTCATAGTCATGGTGATTTTAAATTGCGGAGTGGGAAACCCTTTCCATTTGGTGCAACTATGGTTCCAGGAGGAGTGAATTTTTCTATATTTTCTTCTCACGCTACATCCTGTACGTTGGTCTTATTTCAAAAAGGCGCTGGGGAACCAATGGCAGAAATACCATTTCTTGAAGAATTTCGGATTGGGAATGTTTATTGTATGGTGGTTTTCAACCTAGATGTTGAGAATATCGAGTATGGTTACCCCATGGATGGGCCGAATAGTTTCCAAGAAGGTCAATGGTTTGACAAAAGTAAAATTCTAATAGATCCCTATGCCAAAATTATCGGTGGTCGAGCGAGATGTTTGGGAGAGTTTCCCAACTGGGATGATATTTATCAACATCGGGCGAGAGTTGCTTATGATGATTTTGACTGAGAAGATGACAGCCCTCTAAAAATTCCGCCGGAAGATTTGATTATCTATGAAATGCACGTTCGCAGTTTTACTTGTCATCCAAGCTCAGGCGTCAAACATCCAGGAACATTTGCAGGCATCCGCGAAAAAATTCCCTATCTGAAAGAATTGGGTATTAACGCCATCGAATTAATGCCCATATTTGAATTTGATGAATTTGAAAATTCACGTCCCAGCCCCATCACCGGGGAAATGCTCTACAACTACTGGGGTTATAGTACTTTAGGATTCTTTGCTCCCAAAGCCGGGTACGCAGCCACAGGCAATCTAGGAATGCAGGTGGATGAGTTAAAGGATCTAGTCAAAGAACTGCACAAAAATGACATAGAGGTAATTCTCGATGTTGTCTTCAATCACACAGCAGAAGGAAATGAAAACGGTCCAACAATTTCTTTCAGAGGTATTGACAATAGAACATATTATATGCTACAGAAAGTTATTACTTTAACTTTAGTGGTTGTGGCAATACTCTTAACTGTAGTGCGGTTCGTTTCTAGCAGGAACCTTTAGCAACTAAAGGTGTATGGCTAGAGTCCAGCCCCTATAACCCAAAACGGGGCGGATAACTGAGTTAAGAATGTGGGTGAAGCTACCAGTAAACTGGTACCAGAAAGCTAGCCCCACCCGCTAAGGAAGGCGTGAATCCCTACCAGGCCACAGTTCAGGAACTATACTCGGAACCTAGAGTGAAGCAGGCATCAGTGACCCAATCAGAGCTAA
>JAJEAQ010000046.1 GCA_022822685.1 Trichodesmium sp. jk18x7bins.61 | reverse complement strand
CTAGGGAGACTGTAGTTTTACCTCGGCTTAATCACTAGATGATTTGGTAGTGGGTGGGGGGGAGCGCCTTAGTTGGTTATGAGAGCCCATTTCTCTTCTAGGCTCAGATGGGGTTGAATGTCCATCTCTGTGGGCTTTTTGTTGAGAGCAGAAATATTTCCCTATTATGCTATGTGCAATTAACCGGATTTGATCTTACCCAGAATTTTTAAGTATTTGGAGTCAACTCTGTGGAAGTTTCATCTCTTTATTTACCAACGCTGTATTTTGAGTCAGTCGGATGTGGGTAACTTCCCACAGCGATCGCTCCTGTAAAAAAAACACCCCAAGATCAAAATTTTTGACGATTGATATAAATATGATCTGGTATCATTTGCCAACAGCCTTGCAATTTGGGTGGTGGATCGCCGTCCTTGTGTTTAGTTTATACATGCATCACTAGCCTGCTTTTTACTGTGCGGATCTTCCCACCTATACTCGACTAACAGTTTGGCTTCCTAGAAGCTCAGTCGCAGTATAGGTGGGGACCCGCTTGAGTTAAGCAGTCTAGTCCTCAGAGATTTACGAAGGGGCAACCAACTACTTGTAGAGACTTTCCATGAAAAGTCTCTATATTTTTTTGAACAGAATCTCCCGCGCAAGTCCCCACTTATAATTTTTGATGCGCGGTGGGGTAAGGGGGAGTGACGATTAATGTGATGTAGGGACGTTCCATGGAACATCCCTACGTACGGTAAAAGCTGATTGCTGAAGACAGGACCTTTTTTACACAGCCATCTTCAAATTTTTTGTTGGTTGTATTTTCCAGGGGTTAAGGGCGCCGGCATTTATGATGACTTGCGCTCCCACGCCAGCTCAAGCCAGGCACACAAATCTCCATCTATAATCTTTGATGCGCGATTAGTGCGTTCAACCTCTAGCAAGTATTCCTAGTTGTTCCAACCGCTCTCATGGAACATCCTCAGCCTTTGGTGACACTCCTACACGTGACCCTTTTACTTGCCTCATTTGGTCGGAGCTATGCTCAAAGTGTAGGCAACTGAAATTTGCTTGAGACGGTCAGAACAAAATCTAGGGATATTGCCTTTACAGCATTTGACAGTGAGGCATGACGCTACCTCACTTTATTTGTTGAATATTTAATTTTAGAGTGAGCATTTGCCTCATTTGGTCGGATATCTGCTTGCCTCATTCGGTCTCCGCTGCGCTTGCGGCTTCTTCTCTATTTAAACCCCGCCGGGGCGGGCGAGGTCTGATAGCACATTAAACACCTGGATGAATCCCGGAGTAAGCTAAAAGTAATAGCTTCAGCGGGAAGCGTCACGTAAAGCTAGCGATCGCTGGAGCGAAAAAATCGACAGACTGAAAGCCCTCAGGTTATCTACACTTGAAAACCCTACAGTCTTGACAGTATGTACAATTGGTTGAGGCGTGAATACCAAACCGATTTTTTCTTGTGCCTTCTGTCTTCAGTTCCCAGTATCTTCTTCAAGCCAAATAGTTCCAAGCTTCATGGAGAATTTGACTCAACCATTGTCTTTGAACTACATCTAATAGATGATCGTCAGCAAGAATCTCAGCTTTTAGTTCATCTATAGAAATTCCTTGAGAACGAGCTAGATTAATCACACCAGCCATAGCCACAGCCACCAGTTCTTCATTCACTGGTTGTTGCCGCAAAGCGATAAGCTCTTGAGAGCTTGTGGGTACAGGATAATTCATCTCAAGTAATGTTGAAGTGTGGAAACTTCAAACTGAAGTTTAAATAGGAAAAATAACGGGAGCAACTTCAGTCTCCTTCATCTTTTCAGGGAACGAATAGTCACCCCCTAATGACCATTTCTAGGGTTAATTTTACTGTGGGGTAGGCTTCCAACCTGTCTGACGCTAAAGTTATCTGTCGGTACTATCCAAACATAGGGATATTCAATGGCACATTCTGACTTTAACCAACTATAGCAGTTTAACTTTCTGGTTCTAGAGTATGAAACTAGAGAGATCCGAATTAATCTGAAAACCTGACTCTGTCATAACTAACACCTAATTTCTGTAGATGTCTCATGCTGACGCTTGTGAAGATAAGTTCACAAGCCCTACGGTATACACGGTTGGAGCATTGACAAGTATAAAGCTATAGAGAAACCGCCCACAGGAGAATATCTTTGTGGGTATACTTAACAGTAGAAAATACAGTAAACTGGAGGTCAGACTAAGATACTATCAGTAGATACTAACATACTTTGAAATATTGTCAACTCCCAAAAAGCCAGATGAAAGAAATCCTCTACCTAGAAGTACCAGCGCCAGATAAAAAAACAGTTTGTCAATGGCTACAAAATCAATTTCAGCCGGGATTCGGTGATAAAATCCTGACCCCTGATGGTTTTATCGTCAAGTTTTCTGACAATCATACTCAGGAAATCTCGGTATTTGTATGGTCATTGCAGCGAACTACTTATCTGAAAGTTTTTGTGCAAGGAAATTTATCTTCAATAGAAAAACAATTCACTCAAAATTTGACCACCAACTTAAGAAAAGAATTCCCTCTAAATTATCCAGAACTTCCCACAATCGACCTATCAAACCAGTCCATTTTTGCAGCTTTAGCATCCGATTATCCTCTGACAGTAAAATACTTTCAAAAAATGCCTCGAGGGGAATATCACCTACAACGTTTATATTGGTGGGAAAAACGTTGGCGTGAAGGAGTGAAAAATCCTCAAAAACCAAAACAAGTAGTTTGGAGAAAGGAGTCAGGAACAAATAATAATTTGGTTGACTATGACCTCATTTATATTGGTGGGGCTCTAGGAGTTCTTCATGCAGCCGTGATGGCAAAATTGGGCTACAAAGTATTATTATTAGAGCGTTTACCTTTTGGTAAAATGAACCGAGAGTGGAATATCTCTCGCTCGGAACTTCAAACTTTCATTGACCTAGGTTTATTTACTTCCTTAGAAATAGAAAATTTAATCGCTAGAGAATATAAAGATGGATTTAATAAATTTTTTGATGCTAATAATCCCCCCTACTCTCAAGCCAAAATTCTCCATACTCCTAAAGTTTTAAATGTGGCATTAGATTCAGAGAAGTTCCTCAATTTATGTGGAGTTAAACTACAAGAAGCAGGAGGTAAAATTGCAGATGAAATGGAATTTATGAAAGCGGAAATTGAACCAGAAAAAGTTTTGGTTTACGCTCAACATCTTTCTGACAAAACGGATACCTTGGTAGAAAGGAAAGTGAATGGCTATAACTCGACAGAAGCTGTAAAAGTTTTTTGTGGGCGTTTGTTAGTAGATGCTATGGGTAGTGCTTCCCCGATCGCTTGGCAGTTAAATGGTAAGCGTGCTTTTGATAGTGTTTGTCCTACAGTCGGAGCAGTAATTGATAGTGGATTTGAGCCTGGTGTTTGGGATTCAGATTATGGAGATGTTCTCAATAGTCACGGTGATATTTCTCGAGGTAGACAGTTGATTTGGGAGTTGTTCCCTGGTGCTGGTAATGAGTTGACAGTTTATCTATTTCATTATCATCAAGTTCACCCTCAAAATCCTGGTTCTTTGCTAGAAATGTATGAAGATTTTTTCTCGATTTTGCCAGAATATCGGCGGTGTGACATGGAGAAATTAGTATGGAAAAAACCTACTTTTGGTTATATTCCTGGGCATTTTAGTATTAAAGCTAGCGATCGCCAGGTGGCTTTTGACCGTTTAATTTGTATCGGTGATGCTGCTTCTCTCCAATCTCCTTTGGTATTTACTGGTTTTGGCTCTCTGGTCAGAAATTTGCCTCGTTTAACTGAGCTTCTCAATACTGCTTTAAAATACGATCTACTTAGTGCTAAGAACTTAAATAAAATTCGTGCTTATCAAAGTAATATTGCGATTACTTGGTTATTTTCCAAAGGCATGATGGTACCAACTGGTAAATTTTTACCACTCCAAAGAATTAATTCTATCTTAAATACATTTTTTGGATTATTAGCAGAAGAGCCTCCAGAAGTAGCAGAGACTTTTATTAAAGACGGAGCTAATTGGTTGACTTTCACGAGGCTAGCTCTGAAAGCTGCCAGAAAA
>JAJEAQ010000189.1 GCA_022822685.1 Trichodesmium sp. jk18x7bins.61 | reverse complement strand
TTTTATACAATCCATTCTTTTCTATTTATTGTGTCTAATACAAAATAGACAATACTTCTTTTCTGTTATCTCAATTAGATAATATTCACTCTATCTATTTCTCTTTTGTCGCTCCTGGAAAGGTGGGAATGCAGTACAATTGCCTGGTAACAACAGCAATTGGACAAAAATCTTGATTTCGCGAGTGGCAAATAATTGGGCGATTCGCGCAGCGAAAAGTCCCGGAATCGCTCTTTATATATAGAGTTCTATAACTTAGAAATCATCAGAGTTTTCCAAAAGTGACAGAAGAGAGCCATATATCTTATATTTAGATTTATCCCAATTTAACCAGGGAAAGAGGTAATGCTAAACATATTCAGTTATTAGCTTCTCCCGGAGGAAGTTAATTAAATTAATTGTGACTAACAGTCTTACTATCTTCTAACTCCTGCTTCAATTACTGACGAATAGCTTCTAATAAACGAGAGTAATAAAAACGAGTGCTAGTCATGGCTTTTCTCTGGATAGAGAAACCATTACTTTCAATAATTTTAATAATATCAGCTTCACGGTGTTGATAAGCACGAGTAGTTTTACTATGGCCAGGAAATAACTCACCCACTTTTTTCAATAAACTTAAAGCTAAAGTTTTTGGAGCAAAGCTAATTATTAGCTGTGACTTTGATAGAGATATCAAATGATTAATCATCGCTGAAATTTTTTCTTGAGGATAATGGATTAGTACATCCAGACAAACAACTGTATGGTATTTACCACTTAAAGCTTCTAAATCTTGAGCAATAAATTTAACATTATCTGGATTGACTAAACTAGACTGAGCACGCTGATATGCTTCTGTAATCATCTTTTCTGAGATATCACTACCATAGACAATAGCTTCAGCTCTAGCTAAAGGAATACTCAAACTACCAACGCCACAACCAGCATCACAAATTGATAAGCCTGGTAAATTACCATCTGCTTCTAGCCAACGGAGAACAGTATCAACAGTTTGCTGATGCCCCTTCCTAATATCTAGCTGTACTTTATTTACTTGGCTATCTCCGTAAATTCTTCGCCACCGCTCAAAACCAGTTGAATTAAAATACTCCCTCACAACTGTTTTGTCATCTGTCCTACTCATTTGTCCACCTAATGCTAAAATACTCAGAAACCACTCTAGAACTTTTTGTAAACCATCCTAGTCTCCAATAGTCTAGCTAACTTATAGTTTCCCTGACAAATTTGTCTAATCTCCCTGAGGAAATAAGTCAATCACTCAACCATTTAGAAAATGTGCTTTCTCAAGATCATGTTACTTTGTGCAAGCAATTGTCTAAGTACTTCAGGACTTACGCAAAAGCGCTATATATAGTAATTAAAAACTATCCTGCAACAATATATATAGCGTTTAAGGCTAAAAAAATGCGTAAGTCCTGCACTTATGCAAAATTCATTGTATAGCATCTCGATCCTTTCTGATGGTACACATTAATTGCAGTCAAACCAAGACTAATAAATAATCAGCTGTACCTCAGTTGAGATTGAACAAGTATATTGATTTGACTCGGAGTGCCTACATCTGTGAGCCTTTCACCTTGCTCCCCCTCCTGAATACTGACTATTAACTACTTATTACTAAAGCAGTAGATTTTTGGGTGGTGGTATTAATGCTAGAGGTTGGGGGGCGATGATTTTTTTCACAACCCAATTCTCACAAAACTCAAGGATATTTGCCGGAATCAAAATTTAGCTGAATACCAAGTTTTACTCCTCACCATTACTATGCATTTCTACCAGAAAATTCTAGTGTGAGACTTTTAGAAATATAGGAAAATGACAAATTAGAGAAATAGAGTCTAAATGGTTATCTTATTCAGGAAGTAAGAAGGAAGCAGGAAGCCAGAAGAAAGGATTAAATCAGCTATACTGATTCAAAAAAATTACAACCAGGAAGTAATACCAGAACTGGCGATCGCTACTATCTTATATTACAAAGAGCAGCCAAAAGCTATAAGGGTTAGGAGGGTATTTTGAAGTAGGCAGAAGGAAACAATAAGCGAGTAGGAAGTAATACTAAATCCGGCGATCGCTAGCACTGTTATTATCTCTAAAAATTCTCTCCCACCTCAACTTTATATCTTCGCTAGATGATTCACTACTTACTACCCATCTTAATAAATTTTTTCCTGAATTACCAATAATTTTACTATCTATTCCTAAGGCTTTTCGAGGTGCAATAGTCGCTAAATTAATTCCTGTTTCAGTATCACAGATACCCCATTTTACCAAATTATTAACTCCCACTAATAAAGGTAAAGTTGTTCCCGATAGAGTTCCATCTTGTAATCTTGCTGTACCGTTTTTAACTGTAATTTTTCTAGTATCCCATGGGTAAATTCCATCTGGTAATCCCAAGGCTGCTAAAGCATCACTAACTAAAAATATTCCCTCCTGATATTGGCTCGCTTTCAAGAGAATTTCTATCATTTCTGAACAGACGTGCTGACCATCAGCAATTAAACCACACATAACATTAGGATTTGTTATTGCTGCTCCTAATAAACCTGGTTTTCGATGATGCAAACTAGGCATGGCGTTAAAGGCATGAGTTACCATTGATGCTCCTAGTTTAAAGGCTGTTTCTGCTTGTTTGACTGTGGCTTGGGAATGTCCTAAACTCACGATAATTCCTAGATTTTTTAAATAAGGAATAATTTTTTCTGTAGAGTCTAATTCAGGAGCTAAAGTTATGATTTTAACTGTCTCAGCGTCATCTCCCAAAACTTCTTTGACATTTTCCATTGTTAGTGGTAACAAGTATTCATTAGGATGAGCGCCATGCTTTTCTTGATTGAGAAAAGGCCCTTCTAGATGAACTCCCAAAATTTTTGCTGTTTCTGGCTGATGAGGCTGGCAGACAAAATTATTAAAAATTTGAAGCGATCGCTTAATCTGATCTACAGATGTTGTGACAATAGTTGGCAAAAAGGCGTCTATTCCTTGATGCCATAAGTATTGACAAATTTCCTGTATTTTAGTGCCAGAGTCTATATCTACTTCTAGAAATACTAAACCTAAAGCACCATTAATTTGTAAATCAACTCCACCTAAAGATACCCAATCTTGCTCCACATCTATAGTGGAAGATATAGTTGATAGGGATTTCTCCGTCATTGGGATAATTTGTTCAATCTTACCAGTGGCATCAATAAAAATCTGCTGTAAGCCTTCATAAATAGGGACTTTAGCGTTAATAATCCTAGCAGTTAAGTTCACTATCTCTAAATTAATAAGTTAAGGAATAAGTGAGAAACAATACTAAATACTTGGCGTTGCTGAATCAAGGGATGAATCTTTGGCGAACAGGTACATCTCTCCTTTTACTCCCTCTTCCTCCCAGCCTACAATTCATCCCGCAAATATGCAACGTCAAATACTTCAAACTATTATAAAAGTTGATATGAATCCAATCGTAGGAATTATTATGGGTAGTGACTCTGACTTGCCCACCATGAAAGAAGCGATCGCTGTGTGTGAAGAATTTGAAATCTCCTCAGAAGTTGCTATTGTCTCAGCCCACCGCACACCACAAAGAATGCTTGAATATTCCCAAACTGCTCATCAAAGAGGATTAAAAGTCATTATTGCTGGAGCTGGTGGAGCTGCACATTTACCAGGGATGGTCGCATCTTTAACGCCTCTCCCTGTCATTGGTGTACCGATACAAACCCGAACTTTACAAGGGGTTGATTCATTGTATTCTATAGTCCAAATGCCTGGTGGGATACCAGTAGCGACAGTAGCGATCGGCAATGCCAAAAATGCTGGTTTATTGGCAGTTCAAATATTGGCATCCCACCAACCAAAGTTATTAGAAAAAGTCCAAAAGTATCGTCATAAATTAGCTGAATCAGTAATAGAAAAACAAGCTAAATTAGATCGACTTGGATACCAAGACTACTCAACTTGAATCAGACAGAGATAGAATTATTATCTCCGGTTCCCCTATCTAAAATAGATGATTTTAGATGGGTACTGTAGGGAATATTAAGTTCAACTTTCAAAACTCAGAAATAACTGTTATTCTAACTGGGATACAATTTTGCCAAAAGACTTTCTCATTCACTACTACTAATTTACTAAAAAGTAGCAATAGATACAGAAAGTTTTCCAGATAATTGTTGCGATTTCTTAAACTTGTAATTTATTAACTTTGTTAATTTATGCAAATGACATCTAAACTAAAATTTAGCAACGACAGAACTAGAAAAAAAGGATTATTACCAACCAGATATAGCCGTTTCCTAGAACCAAAAGCATTAATTAACCGGCTACGTCGGAACAGATAGTTTTCCCCCACAAGATTAGCTTGCATACCTCTGGTATTTCTAATTATTGCTTTGTGGGCAGGAGTAGCAGCAGTTCCTGCCCAAGAGTTGACCCCAGAATATATCAAAGGGGTTTTGGATTCGATTTGGATTTTGGTCGCTTCTGTCTTTGTGATTTTTGTGAATGCTGGTTTCGGGATGTTAGAAACTGGCTTCTGTCGCCAGAAAAATGCTGTTAATATTTTGGCGAAAAACTTCATCGTATTTGCTTTGGCTACATTAATTTATTGGTCGATTGGATTTTCCACTATGTTTGCTGGAGAGCATGCTTTTATTGGTGGGGGTGGTTTTTTTCTAACTGGGGAATCTAGTACTTATGGACTAGATATTTCCGACTGGTTTACCATTACCTATATTCTTTCTATTTCAAGCAGCTTTTGCCCCTACTACCCCAACTATTGTTTCTGGAGCTGTAGCTGAAAGGATTGAATTTTCAGCCTTTTTATTTTTTAGTCTCTTAATCACAGGCACTTCATCTCCAATTACTGGACATTGGATCTGGCGTACTGGTGGTTGGCTCAAGGAAATGGGCTTCTATGACTTTGCTGCTTCAACAGCAATTCACTCAGTAGCTGGCTGGGCAGCACTTGTTGGTGCATATATTCTTGGCCCAAGGCTCGGCAAATACGATGAAAATGACCAACCCAGGGCTATCCATGGCCACAACATGGGCTTTGCTACCTTAGGCTGTTTAATTCTCTGGATTGGTTGGTTTGGCTTTAACCCTGGTTCCCAACTGAAAGCAGATGAATATGTAGTTTATATTGCAGTGACTACAAATTTAGTCCCAGCAGCAGGAGGTGCTACAGCAACTATTACTTCTTGGCTCAAAGATACTAAGCCTGACATCTCAATGATTATCAATGGAGTTTTAGCTGGCTTAGTAGGTATTACAGCAGATTGTGATGGTGTATCCTATTTAGAGGCTGTAATTATTGGTGCTATTGCTGGAGTAATAGTTGTTTTCTCTGTTCCCTTCTTTGACAAACTCAAAATTGATGCTCCAGTAGGTGCAATGTCAGTCCACTTAGTCTGTGGGATGTGGGGTACTTTAGCTGTTGGTATTTTTGTCGAAGGTGCGAATATCTTACTCAGGCTATAGGTATTATCTCAGTAGGATTATTTACGGTTATTCTCTGCACTATTTTCTGGCTAGCATTGAAGGCTACAATTGGTATCCGTGTCCATCCAGAGCAGGAATTTCAAGGCTTGGACATTTCAGAACATGGTATGGAAGCTTACAATGGCTTTGTCAAAGAACCTGATATGTTGGGTTCTAGTATTGCTGTTGGTATGGATAGTGATAGTGGTCGTTAACCCGGAGCAATTCGGAGTGAATCGGAGTAATTCGGTGCACTAATTACACCAGATTTTGACATTGCTGTTGTAAAAAACTACAACCAGTAATTTTCCGGTTGAAGAACCTTTGAGCGTCGCAATCCTCCACAATTGCGAGTATGTCAAGAAAATTAATAATGAAGCTATCTGGCTGCTTTTCTTGTTAAATAGTTAAATGGACGCGGAAGAAACATTAGACAATCCCATTCATGCCAGCAAAAGATTCAAGGTTAACTCCCTGAAAAGCTTAAGATTAGTAGGAGTACACTGGAAAGGATGTATATGCTCTGAGCGATGTTCATATTACAGCTAGTAGTGTCCTAAGTGTGGTATTTCAATCTCGGTCAATTGAAATACTAGCATGAATTTGAAGAATGCGGTATGCCTTACCGAGTAGCCTTGGGAATTGTGCTGCCGAGAGTTCCGGTTTAGCAGTAAGGACGTTCCATGGAACGTCCTTACAGTCAATTGATGTGACGCTTTGTATCAGTTTTATGAAGCAGGTAAAGTAGTGCGGTTAAAACCTCCTACAAAACAACTTCTGAGAATCCCCCATCTTTTAGTCGGGGGAGAGGTCAATTTATCTAAACATATTCCAACTTGGGCTTGGTGTTCTTTAGCTGCTAACGCGGTACTATTATTTCTAGTGGCCATATTGCTAATCGCTGATTACAAATTGCCAGAAGATACCCAAGCAAATGCCAAAACAGACACCACTACTAACAGTATCAGTTCTGCTCAACTCAGCCCTCTATTTGGAGAAGCTAGAACAGAACTTCTGGCTATTGGTAGAGATCATAAATGGACTTATGAACAATGGGTGGAACAGTTGCAGCGAGAGGCGATCGCTGCAGCTAAAAACCGCCCAACTCGTCTAACTATTTTGTTAGGAGATTCTTTGAGTCTTTGGTTTCCTTCAAAATTACTTCCTACAAATAGAACTTGGCTAAACCAAGGGATTTCGGGAGAAACTTCTAATGGGCTACTGAAACGATTGTATGTGTTTGATAGTACAATGCCAGAAACGATTTTTGTGATGATTGGTATTAATGATTTGATACATGAGGTAGACGATAAAACTATTCTGTTAAATCAAAAAAGAATGATTCGCCAACTCAAATCTGTTCATCCTGGCACTCAAGTAGTTGTCCAGTCTATTCTGCCTCATAATGGAGAAGCAGCTACATGGGAAGGTCGCGATCGCCTTTTAAGACTACCCAACAAACGCATCAGAAAAATTAATCGTAGTTTGAAAGCTTTAGCTGATGCTGAAGGAGCTTTCTTTTTGAATCTCTACCCACTATTTACCGATACTCAAGGTTTTCTCAGATCTGAACTAAGTACAGATGGCCTACATTTGAATGAGAAAGGTTATCAAATTTGGAGTATAGCGCTCCAAATGTATAGTGGAATGAGATTAGGAGAACCACATTGACATACTCACTCCGTGGCCCTAACGCGACAACGCGGGATTCTGGGCACTTCTACATTCATGTAGGGAAGCTAAACTCACCCACCTAACACCATCATCAACCAACCCAAGCTCAATACAAGCATAAATTGTTCTCGGTAGGCTGTATTTCTACATCCTCTATAG
>JAJEAQ010000786.1 GCA_022822685.1 Trichodesmium sp. jk18x7bins.61 | reverse complement strand
AAATACTCGTACATCAAAGTTTTTAGTAATTGGTATTACTTAAATCAAATAATAATGTCAGAACAGCTAAAACGCTAATAATCAAGTTCATAGTTATACCTGAGTACTATTAGTATAATTAGGGCAACTATAGCGCTGCATGCTCAAGTTTTTAAAACTTATATCCCAGATATAAGCCTAGAAAGGTTGTACAAAAAATACTGTATAAATACACCAGAGCGAACCGCTATACAATTTTTTTTTGATAATTAATTAAGGGAACAAGATATAAATCATTATCTATAGTTGTGCTACTCCAACTCAGCTCAAAATAAATATCATTACCATTCCCTAAACTTCTATTTACCAAAACATAACCTATCGAGAAAAATATCTAGCTGAGGCTGAAAAATAACTTTTTTATTTTTGATAGTTCAGATGTCAATGTTTTTGAGGTTTTAGCTTGCCACAAATTCCGGGTTATTCTACCTATTTATTGAATAATTTATGCTTTACAATAGGGCCAGACTCATCTACAATCAATATTAATCTGAACCAAGATCCACAAATACTTGCTAAACTATGTCCAAAAATCCAAAGAATTCGACAGAAACTATTGTCAAAAAAAATCTCAGAGACCCACAACACTTCTTTAATAGAGAATTTAGTTGGTTAGAATTTAACCGTAGGGTTTTATCTGAAGGTTTAGATCCCCGTACTCCCTTGTTAGAGCGTTTAAAGTTTTTAGCAATTTTTAGTTCTAACTTAGACGAATACTTCATGGTTAGAGTAGCAGTTCTAAAAAAACAAATAGAAGCTAAAGTAAATAAGTTGACCTCTGACGGCCGTACTCCCCAAGAACAAATTAATGGTATTTATCAAAGCCTATTGCCAATGCTTTCTCAACAACATAAATTTTTCGAGCAAACCTTACGGCCGGAATTAGCAGCAAATGGAATTTTTCTCCTCAATTATATAGACCTAAATCAAAAGCAAAAAACATACCTACAAAATTATTTTAAAGAACACATATTTCCTGTACTAACACCTCTAGCTATTGATGCTAGCCATCCGTTTCCTTATTTATCTAATCTTAGTTTGAACTTAGCAGTAGTTCTAAGAAATCCTGAAACTCAGAAGGATTTACTAGCCAGAATTAAAGTTCCCCAAATATTACCAAGGTTTTTGCCCTTGCCAGAAAAATTACAGGTACAAGATAATGGTCAAGCTGTAAATTGGATGGGATCTCCTCTAGAACAAGTTATTGCTCATAATTTGGGGAGTCTATTTCCTGGTATGGATATCCAGGAGTATCACCTATTTCGGATTACTCGGGATGCTGACTTAGCAGTGCAAGAAGATGAGGGTGATGACTTGCTGTTAGTGATTGAGCAAGAACTCCGAAAACGACGTATAGGTGGTACTGTAGTCCGGATGGAAATTAATCCAACTATGCCAAGTTCATTAAAAAGTATTTTGATGAAAAAGTTGGGGTTATGGGAAAAAGATGTATACACAGTAGAAGGATTACTTGATTTAAAAGATTTAATGTCATTTATGAGTCTACCATTGCCAAAACTCAAGGCTCCCAGCTGGACATCTACTGTGCCTCCAAGGTTGCGACATCATGGTGATGACATGGCAACTGTTGATCCTAATGGGGAAAATGGTGTAGATTTCTTTTCAGTTATTCGCCAGAAAGATTTGTTAGTACATCATCCATATCACTCTTTTGCAAGTACGGTACAATGTTTCATTACCCAAGCAGCTCACGATGCTCATGTGTTGGCAATTAAGATGACTCTTTACCGCACTTCCGGAGATTCGCCCATTATTAATGCTCTCATTGATGCAGCGGAAAATGGTAAGCAAGTGGCTGTATTGGTGGAGTTGAAAGCAAGGTTTGATGAAGAAAATAATATTCAATGGGCTAGAAAATTAGAACAATCTGGCGTTCACGTTGTTTATGGTTTAGTGGGGCTTAAAACTCATACTAAGATAGCGATGGTAGTGCGCCAGGAAGAAAATCATATCCGTCGCTATGTTCATATTGGCACGGGTAACTATAATTCTAAGACGGCAAAGTTTTATACTGATTTAGGTTTGTTTAGTTGTCGCCCAGAATTGGGGGCAGATTTGACGGATTTGTTTAATTTCTTGACTGGATATTCCCACCAGCAGTATTACCGAAAAATGTTGGTGGCACCTGTGAATATGCGCGATCGCTTTATCAAACTAATTCATCGCGAAATGAAGAACTGCAAAAAAGGTGATACAGGCCACATTGTTGCTAAGATGAATTCTTTGGTAGACCATGAAATCATTACCCATCTGTATGAAGCATCCCAGGCAGGGGTTAAAATTGATTTGATTATTCGTGGTATTTGCTGTCTGCGTCCTGGCGTAGAAGGTTTAAGTGATAATATTAAAGTGATTAGTATTGTGGGACGTTATTTAGAACACTCTCGGATTTTTTACTTTTATAACAATGGCCAAGAGGAATCATATATTGGTTCTGCTGATTGGATGCCTCGCAACCTTAACCGTCGTGTAGAAGCAATTACACCAGTCGAAGAGCCAGACTTAAGGAAAGAGTTACAAGAGATTCTGGGTATTATGTTGTCAGACAACCGCCAAGCTTGGGATTTACAACCAGATGGTAAGTATATTCAACGTCGTCCGACGGAGAATTCTCCAGAACTTGCTTCCCATAAAATTTTGGTAGAAACAGCAATAAACAATTAATTGTCAGTTGTGGAGTGGACATCCTGCCTGCTTCTGCTTGCCAAAATATCTTCTCTGGATAGGGATGATTTTCGCGATCGCAATAAGTAATAAGTAGGTAGGGTTAACTTCTTCGTCAAGCCTAGACAGGTAAAAGTTTCGTGGTATTGCACCTATGCAACAGAGCGATCGCCTAATTCCAAAACTTAACGAATCTCCAAATGCTCGCCCCACTGAAACCTCAACGGCAGAGGCGCGTAGTTAAGATTCAAATTGCTCCGAATCTTCCGAACTGATAACTGTTATACCATTTTCAAAAAAGGTAGTTATGTTACTCTAGATTCCTACTGGTAGGGGAAAGCATTGTAGCAATGTTTTATGAAATTGGTATTAACTGTTTCAATGTTAGCCATGTCGCTAACTGGAGTATTCACCGAAACCGCATTTTTGATTTCCAGGCAGTGTATTCTAATTGCCTGCTCGACTCCATCTTTCATCGTTAAGGTTGAAGCAGGGCAGTTACTACAGTTTCCCGTTAATTTTACTTCCACAGTATCTGGTAGTTTAATGGCGACTAACTCTCTGTTATCTGAAGTTGAGATGGGATTCACGATAGAATTTGTTGCACCTTGATTCAACTTTATACTACATTCTAAAGAATAGATAATGATAATTTTCTATTTATTTACGTTGTTTTTATTATTGATTAATTGTGAGTTATATTATTTTTTTTGTGGTTTGTGATACTTTATTTTCAATATTTTATTGGTAATAAAACTTTTAAGATTAACTAAAAGTAAGTGAATAAAATGCTAAATGGCTAGTAAAAATTTTCAACTACAACGTCAGGATTCAGGTGAGAGCGATCGCTAGCTTAGTCACAGTCAACTAACTTCTGAAAATATTCTAGAGTTGACAAAAAATCAACATACCAAGTCCGGTTATGCAAGGGAAACTCCTCCCGGGGGAGGCAAGCGAAGCGACTCCCGGGGGAGGCAAAAGGACATTTTCCAAATTGTCTAGAACCATACATGCCTCTTGCCTCTTGCCTCTTGCCTTTTCCTCGAAATAAAGCTCCTATCGCGCGCCGGGTTTAGTATAAGACTGGTATTAATTTACCTATATTGCAAACATCAACACCATCCATAGTGCTATTGCGTAATTCTCCTCAAAGATAGTAATCTGGCGTAGCGATCGCTACCTTTATCATCACTCCCAGTTGAATTATCTTATACTAATTTGACATACTCACTCCGTGGCGCTGACGCGACAACGCGGGATTCTTCTTGAGCCTGTCGCCGAAACAGGGAGCCGACAGGCTCAAAGGTGTAGTTTTGATATCTGGCCCTTGAGAATTCCCCTGAGCTTTGGAGTGTTCTCTATTTGACAATCTGTTTTGAAGTTGAGAGCACCTATGTTCAGATTTTCTAAAAAACTTTCAATCAATACAAGCATAAATTGTTCTCGGTAGGCTGTATCTCTACATCCTCTATAGGCACAGATTCATCTTCTATATTGAAACAGATATACCACCCATCTGCTTCACATATAACTGTGAGGTGTCTATCCCTGACTCCCTTGAGGTATGGAACAATGATAAATAATTGGTATTAAACCGATTTGGGGTAGATTTACACAAAAACGACTGAGCTTTTCTCTTGT